>NZ_JBFAKG010000028.1:0-108039 GCF_040655595.1 Saccharopolyspora sp. NPDC050389 | reverse complement strand
TTCTCAGGTGTCTTCTCGCGAGGACAACCCCGACGTGGTGAATTGGCATTCATGATGTCGGGGATCCCACAGCGAGAAGGCGCCTGAGGTTCCGCTACCCGCACCGCTACGCAGAGCAAGTTCGGAAACAGCCTCTATAGCAGCAGAAAGTACTCACGGGCCCAGGCACCTCCGGCACCTTCTGGTCGGCCCTTGCCACCCCTCTCGCCGAAGCATCGCTACGACCTCGCGCGCCACCGAGCACGGGGTGCGGTCGACGTCCTGCCAGCCGTACACGAGCCGAGCTGTTCCGCTGAGCTCGGCTGCGTTGTCCCGCCGCCGGTCGCGGAACGCGGTTTCGGCGTCGCTGTGGTACGCGCGCCCGTCCAACCGGACGATCAGCGGCACGCCGATACCGTCGTAGCTGCAGTCCTCGAGGAGCCTGCGGCCGAACGCGTGGACGGGCACCTGGCGTCGGGCGCGAGGAATGCCGTGCGCCTGCTCGACGTCCAGGAAGTAGCGAGCCTCCAGCATCGACGTGAGCCCTTCGGCGAGCAGCCGAACCGCTCGATCAAGGGCCGCGGCGTAGCGGTAGGCCGGTCTTGCCGCCAGCCGGGCGCGGATCTCGTCCGCCGTGACCCGGTTCGCGGAGGCGACCGTCAACAGAGTGCGCTCGGCCGCCGCCTCGTCGGGTTCGGCGGTGGCCAGGTCGATAACGGTGTCGGCACGTGACGTACGCGGCGGGTCGTGGGACACGACGATGTGCCGGAAGGCGCGACTGCGGTGCACCACAACGCCTTCCTGCGGTTCGGCTGAAGTCCCGAACGGAACGGTCACGTGGATGGGTTCGTCATCGGCGGGCAGCCAGCCCCATTCCTGCGCGGCGGTGCGGTGGCTGAGCGCGGCCGGAAGGTCGGCGTAGAGGAGTGCGGCGGCGAGCCGCGCTTCGCGCGGGAGCGGGCCGCTGAACAGGGCGATCACCCCGCGATGGACGCGTTGCCAGCGCCGGGCCTCGATGTTCGCCCGGACCGTGGGGTAGCTGATGCCGAACTGTCGCAGCTGCTTGCACGTGAAGACGGCATGCTGCCCGCGGTACAGCGACTGCCAGTCGGCTTGGTCGGTCTCTCGGATTTGAATAGGCACACCCGCATAGAGGAGCGAGCCGCCCGCACAGATTCGCCCGTCAGCACTTCGGGTGGTCGATACACCCGGAAATGCGTCCGATCCGGTCTGGCCTGGCTGGATGGCCCGTGTGTACTTTGTGTCGCTATAGCAGCAGAAAGTACGCACGGGTCGAGTACGGTCCTGGCATGCGGATACTTGTCGTTTCGGCCCCGTTGCTCGGGCACCTGCTGCCGCTGCTGCCGCTGGCGCAGGCCCTGCGAGACGCGGGCCACGACGTGTTGGCGGCCTCGGGCGCGGACGCGCTGTCGGCCCGGAACAACGGGATCGGGATCGAGGACGTCGCGCCGGGCTTCGAGTTCGACCGGATCGCCCGGCGGATCATGCTGCGGCACCCGCTGCTGGCCCGAGCCGAACTCGCCGGGAACGGCGGGATCCGCACCGTGTCCCGGCTTTTCGGCGCGGTGAACGACGAGATGGCGGACGGGGTCGTGGCGCTCGCCGACCGGTGGAAGCCGGATCTCGTCATCCACGAGCCTCTCGCGGCAGCTGGGGCGTTGGCCGCGGCGAAGCGGGGCATTCCCGCGGTGCTGCACGAGAACACGCTGTTCGACGGCCCGGAAGTGTTCGGTGCCACCAGGATGGCCGCGCCGTTGGCTCGTCATGGTGTGTCGGCTCTGCCGCCTGCCGCGGCGACTTTGACCATCGCGCCGCCGAGCGTCGTCGGCGCCCGCGACGGCCTGCCGATGCGGTGCGAGCCGTTCAGCGGCGATGGTGAGGTGCCGGACTGGTTGGCGGAAAAGCCCGAGCGGCCCCGAATCCTGGTCAGTCGCAGCACGGTCAACGGCCCGGGAGCGAGCCCGATGCCGGCCGTCGTCGCCGCAGCTGCGGAAGTCGACGCGGAGATCGTGCTGGTGCGCCCGGACGCCAAGACAGCGAGCCGCGCCATGCCGGAGAACGTCCGCACGGTCGACTGGGTTCCGATCAACGCGATCCTTCCGACGTGCGCGGCGGTGGTGCACCACGGCGGAGCGGGCAGTGTCTTCGGGGCCTTCGCGGCGGGCCTCCCGCAGCTGGTCACGCCCGGCCCGGGCGACCGGAAGTTCAACGCGGAACAGGTTGCTACGCGGGGAGCGGGGCTCGCGGTTCCGGCGAAGCGGATCACGGCAGCCGACCTGACCCGCCTGATCACCGACGAAGCCATGACGGCGGCGGCAGCCGAGGTCCGCGAGGAGATGAAGGCCATGCCATCCCCGGCAGATCTGGTTCCCCACCTGGAAAGCCTGCCGTAGTGACCCGTGTGTACTTTGTGTCGCTATAGCAGCACAAAGTACACACGGGCCGTAGGCGGAGCCGGCGCGGTCAGGCGTTGGTTGGGACGCCTGCGTTGGTGAGTACCTCGCGGGCCGAGAGGGCCGTGCTCTCAGCCGCCGTTAGGCCGGAGGCCTTCAGATGCGCGTCGGCGATCCGCAGTCCTGCCGCGTAGCCAGCCATGTCCGGTAGCCCCACCGGCTGCTGTCCCAGGTACTTGGCCGTGGCATCGCCGAAGACGTACGGGGACAGGTTCTGCATCCCGGCCACGTCGATGGCGGCCGTGATCTTCTGGTACGCGTCGTCCAGTTCCGCGCCGGTCAGCGCCTGGGACCACGGGCCCATCGCCTGCTCGCCGGCCAGCTCCCGCACGAACGCCTCGGCCAGCCCCTCGGCGATGACGTGTTCCCCGACCGTGACGGTCGCCGGGTTCCAGACGACATTCGCGTAGCGCACGTTGTGGTGCAGTTCGTGCGCGGCGGCGTAGTCGATCTTCGCCAGGCTCGTCTCGGTGGGCCACATGACCAGCTGGATCGCACCCGGGAACCCGCCCTGGCCGAAGTATCCGGCACTGCGCTCCATCAGGTGCTCGTCGTCGGGATTGCCGAGTATCAGGACGACATGCACGGTGTCGGCGTGATCGATGCCGGGCGCCGCATCGCTGATCCGCTCCCACGCGGCGGCGAGGGATTCCTCGATACGGCTCCACACCTTCGCTTCCTGCATCTGGCGCAGGGCGGGCAGGTATCGCGGGTCGTCGTGGTCGAGCCGGAAACCACTGCCCATCATCTGGTGCATCTGGACCAGATCCACATCCCCCATCACGGCCATCGCGGGCTCGAGAGGGCTGTAAATTTCCCGTAGGGCATCGGGCCGCTCCGCTGGCGGTCGCCGGAGGAGGTCGACCATGGCGGACGCCGTGTCGTGAACAACGATCTTCATGACCCGGGACCGTAAGGTCTCCAGTCGCTGGAGAGTCAAACCGTCAGCCGGGTTGGAGGCCGGCGTCGTGGGCCAGGATCGCGGCTTGGACTCGGTTGGCGCAGTCGAGTTTGGTGAGGATCCGGCTGATGTGCGCCTTCGCCGTGCCCGTGCCCATGTGCAGGCGTTGGGCGATCTCCGCGTTCGACAGTCCCGCCGAGACCAGCCGGAGCACGTCTCGTTCGGTGTCGGTGAGCTGGTCGATCCGGCGCTTGGCCGCCTCCGCGCCGCCGTCGCCGGAGAGCAGGTGGCGTTCGATGAGCCGGCGGGTGATCTGCGGCGCCAGGATCGATTCGCCGGTCGCGGCCACCCGCACGGCCCGGATGAGTTCGTTCGGCCCGGTGTCCTTGAGCAGGAATCCGACGGCTCCCGCCCGGAGCGCCTGGGCGACGTTGTGGTCGTTGCCGAACGCCGTGAGCATGGCAACGTTGGTGCGCGGTGATTCGCGGGCGATGTCGGCGACCGCGGTGAGCCCGTCGCCGCCGGGCATGTGCACGTCCAGCAGGGCGACGTCGACCTCCTGCTCGCGGCACGCGCGGACGGCGGCGCGCCCGTCCGCCGCCTCGGCCACGACCTCGACGTCTTCGGCGTTCTCCAGGATGAGGCGGATACCCGCTCGCATGAGAGTTTCGTCGTCGGCGATGAGGGTCCGGATCACCTGATCATTCTATGGCCAGCAGGACGATCAACGTGATCAAGCCGGTGGCGACCGGGACGACCGCCAGCAATCCCAGGCACCCGGCGCCCACCGCTCGGGGCAGCGTGAGCACCTCGGCGTCGAGCGGCTCCCGTACTTCCGGCACCGGGCGGTTGGCGGGCGGCGCGGGCACTGCCGGGTGCGCGGCGAGATCGGCCGAGATCTGGAAGCCGCCCTCGGGCGTGGAGCCGGCGGCGAACGTGCCGCGGAGCAGATCGATCCGTTCCTCCAGGCCGACGAGCCCGTGCCGGGTGCCCGAGGGGCGTTGTTCGCCGTGCACGGCGCTGTTGATCACGCGCACCCGGATGCGGCCTGCCTCGTGGGCGACCTCGACCCTGGCGGGCGCGGTGGGGGCGTGCTTGTGCACGTTGGTCAGCCCTTCCCGCACCACGCGGTGCACGGCGTGGCGGGCCCGCACATCGGCGTCGTCGACGTCCGCGCCGGACCACACCAGCTCGACGTCGATGCCGGCGCGGCGGGATTCGGTCACGAGATCGGTGATGTCGGCGCGGGTTCCGCTGTGCTCGCCGACGGTTTCGGGCGGCGCGCCCTCGGCGTCGTGGAGAACTCCCAGGATCTCGCGCAGCTCGGCCAGCGCCGTTGCGGTAGTGGTGCGCAGCAGCTCGGCCTGGCCGCTGAACCGGGGCGCGTCCTTGGCTGCGGTGATCTCCAGCGCCCCGGCGTGCATCGAGATCAGGCTGAGCCGGTGTCCGAGCATGTCGTGCATCTCGGTGGCGATGTGCGCGCGTTCCTTCAGGCGAGCCTTCTCGGCGGTGAGTGCTTGCGCCCGTTCCAGGTACTCGTTGCGTTCCCGGAGAAGCCGGACGAGCGGCTGGCGTTGCCCCAGAAGGCTTCCGGACAGCGCCGGGAGCAGCAGCAGGAAGGCGACGGTCAGCGCGTAACCGGCGAGGGTTTCACCGAGGCCGCCCGGCTCGTTCCACTCGTGCACAACGGTGAGCAGGAAGTCGACGACGGCGGTCGCCAGCACCGCCAGCCACCGGCGCCGGGCGGGCGTGATGCGCCGCGCCACCGAGAACGTGACGAAGGGCAGCGTCGCCACCGCCCAGATGTTGTCGCTGGCGAACACCGGGGCCGTGGCCAGCAGCGTCGCGACCGGCCACCGCCGGCGGGCCGGAACCAGCAGCGCCGCCCAGCACGCCGTCGCGGCGGTGACGGCGAGATGGCTCGACGGCAGCAGCGATGCCGGGCTCGGCACGAACCCGATGCCCAGCACCACGAGGAAGGCCACCAGCTCGCCGGCCACCACGTGACGCGGCGCCGCCCGCACGGCTCGCACATCGCGGGCGACCGCGGATCGCACCCGTTCAACCAGCGGAGACACCCGCGAATACCTCACCTCGGAAGATCGGCCGTTGACCTGGCCCATTCTCGGCCGGCACCCGGCCCGCCGGGCAGTGCCGACCGGCCCGCACATCATGGCCGATCGGCCATGAGCTCTGGACGGGCGGCACGCGCTTCGGCGATGGCGGGCTCCCTAGGCTCCAACGCGACGAATCACCTAGAAGGTAGGACCGACATGAGTCTTCAGCGGGAATCGGTCGCGGCCGTCGATGCCCAAGGCACGCCGTACCACCTGCTCGCGCGCACGGCGGCGCACCGCTGGTGGCGGCCGCTGGTGGGGATCCTGCTGCTGGCCGCGCTCGCGGTGGTGTTCCTGGTGGTGATCGCGGCCGTCGGCATGGGCCTCGCGGTGCTGGTGGGCATCGGCCTGGACGCCGAGCTGGGCTTCTCCGCCCCGCTGTGGGAATTCGCGTTCGGCTTCGCCACCATCGCCGTCTTCCTGCCCGCCGTGCTGCTGACGGCGCGGTGGGCGCAGCGCCGCCCGGTCGGCACGGTGTCCAGTGTGGAGGGACGACTGCGCTGGCGGTGGCTGCTGCACTGCGGGGGATGGGCGGTGCTCGGCTTCGTCCTCATCGCCGCCATCGACCTCGCCCGGGGCCAGGGCTGGGACGCGGCGTCGTGGCCGGGCTGGCCGACGTTCCTGGTGGTGCTCGCGATCGCCGTGACCCTCGTGCCGTTGCAGGCCGCCGCCGAGGAGTACCTGTGCCGGGGCTGGCTGGTGCAGACCTTCGCCTCCTGGACCCGCACGCCGTGGCCGGGGGCGGTGGCCAGCTCGGCGCTGTTCGTCGTGCTGCACGACTACACCGAACCGCTGGTGATCGCCGACCTCTTCGTCTTCGCGATGGCCATGTGCTGGCTGACCATCCGCACCGGCGGGCTGGAGGCGGCGATCGCGCTGCACGTGGCGAACAACGCCACCTTCGCCGTGATCGCCGGAACCCAGGGCGTGCCCAGCCTCGACCAGAGCGGCAGCTACTCGCTGTGGGACGTCCTGCCGACCACGGTCCTGACCGTGGCCTACACGTGGTGGATCGACCGCCGCGCCCGCCGCCTCGGGATCGCCGCCCTCAGCTCCCCGGCGGCGGCCTGAGGAAGCCGGGCCCGGGCGACAACGTTATCGCCCGGGCCACCGGCCCAGGTGGACGCGGTCGTGGGGGGTTCCCATACTGAGGGTGTCGGCCTCGCAGGACTCGCCCGTCGGCGGGTCGGAGGGGAGGGCGTGATGGGGCGCGCGGTTGGAATCGACCTGGGGACGACGAACTCGGTGGTGGCCGTGCTGGAGGGCGGCGAGCCGACGGTGATCGCCAACTCCGAGGGGTCCCGGACCACGGCGTCGGTCGTGGCCTTCGCGAAGAACGGCGAACTGCTGGTGGGGCAGCCGGCGAAGAACCAGGCGGTCACCAACGTGGACCGCACCATCCGGTCGGTCAAGCGGCACATGGGCACCGACTGGTCGGTGCGGATCGACGACAAGTCCTACACGCCGCAGGAGATCAGCGCCCGCGTGTTGATGAAGCTCAAGCGGGACGCGGAGTCCTACCTGGGCGAGGACGTCACCGACGCGGTGGTGACGGTGCCCGCGTACTTCGACGACTCGCAGCGGCAGACGACCAAGGAGGCCGGCCAGATCGCCGGCCTCAACGTGCTGCGGATCATCAACGAGCCCACTGCGGCGGCGCTGGCCTACGGCCTGGAGAGGGGCGAGAAGGAGCAGACCATCCTGGTGTTCGACCTCGGTGGCGGCACCTTCGACGTCTCGCTGCTGGAGGTGGGCGAGGGGCTGGTCGAGGTCAAGGCCACCTCGGGCGACACCCACCTCGGCGGTGACGACTGGGACGAGCGGGTCGTGGAGTGGCTGGTGGACCGGTTCCGGGCCTCGTCGGGCATCGACCTGAACAAGGACCGGATGGCCATGCAGCGGATCAAGGAAGCCGCCGAGAAGGCCAAGATCGAGCTCTCCAGCTCCTCGCAGACCAGCATCAACCTGCCCTACATCACGGTCGACGCGGACAAGAACCCGCTGTTCCTGGACGAGACGCTCTCCCGCGCCGAGTTCGAGCGCATCACCTCGGACCTGCTGGAGCGCTGCCGCAAGCCGTTCAACAACGCGATCCGCGACGCCGGGATCAAGGTCGGCGACATCAACCACGTGGTGCTGGTGGGCGGGGCGACGCGGATGCCCGCCGTGACCGACCTGGTCCGCGAGCTCACCGGCGGCAAGGAGCCGAACAAGGGCGTCAACCCGGACGAGGTCGTCGCCGTCGGCGCCGCCCTGCAGGCCGGCGTGCTGCGCGGTGAGGTCAAGGACGTCCTGCTGCTCGATGTCACGCCGCTGTCGCTTGGCATCGAGACCAAGGGCGGCATCATGACCAAGCTGATCGAGCGCAACACCACGATCCCGACCAAGCGCTCGGAGACCTTCACCACCGCCGAGGACAACCAGCCGTCGGTGATGATCCAGGTCTTCCAGGGCGAGCGGGAAATGGCCGCGCACAACAAGAAGCTCGGCATGTTCGAGCTCACCGGCCTGCCGCCGGCGCCGCGCGGGCTGCCGCAGATCGAGGTCACCTTCGACATCGACGCCAACGGCATCGTGCACGTCAACGCCAAGGACCTCGGCACCGGCCGGCAGCAGTCCATCAAGATCAGCGGTGGCTCCGCGCTACCGAAGGACGACATCGACCGGATGGTCAAGGACGCCGAGGCGCACGCCGAGGAGGACCGCAAGCGCCGCGACGAGGCCGAGACCCGCAACCAGGCGGAAACGCTGGTCTACCAGACGGAGAAGGTGCTCACCGACAACGCCGACAAGATCCCGGCCGACACCCGGACGCAGGTGCAGGACGCGATCAAGGGCGTCAACGAGGCGCTCAAGGGCGACGACGTCGACAAGATCCGCACGGCGGTCGACCACCTCGCGGCGACGTCGCAGGCCATCGGCCAGGCCATGTACGGCCGCCAGCAGGCCACGGCCGACGCCGCCGGAGACGGCGAGGCGAAGCAGGCGGAGGAGGACGTGGTCGACGCCGAGATCATCGACGAGGACGATAAGAAGAAGGAGTGATCCGGAGCTGTGCGTACTTTTTGCTGCTATAGCGACAGAAAGTACGCACGGGCCTGGGCTCGCGCTCCGTAGAGTCAGTCGATGTGGATGTAGTCATGCCCGCCGGGGTGAACCTGGACGAGGTGGTGGCCTGGGTCGGGCCGACCTGCCACCTGGTGCAGTACGCCCTGCGGCAGCGGCAGATGGTCAACCAGGTCGCGGTGTTCCGCAGCCCGGCGTTCGAGAGCACCGACGACGGCGCTTTCACGTACTGCGCCGACGGTTCCGCGTTCGGCAGCGAGATCGTGCTCGGCGTCGACGGCCTGAACTCCGCGCTGCGCGACACTCCTCGCCGAGGTCGAGGTGGGTGAGCTCGTCGCCGCTGACCTCGTCGCGCAGCACGATGCGCTGCGGCTCGACACCGGCGGCGAGAACCCAGTCCAGCACGCCCCATTCGCGGAGGATCCGGGTGGCGTTGGGCGCCAGCTGGAGGCCCGCGCCGACCTCGCCGAACTCGGCTGCTCGCTCCAGCAGCCGCACCGATCGTCCCTGCAGGCGCAGGGCGAGCGCGGCGGCCAGCCCGCCGATGCCGCCACCGACGACGATGACGTCGTGTCCGTCGGCCTCCGGTGCCCGAGTGCTGCTCAGCGTGCCTTCCCTTCTGCGCTGAACGGACGTCCCGCCACGGTTCCGACGCTAGAGCGATGTTCGATGGAGAAGAATAGAATTCCGGTATGAAGAACAAACCGACCTACGCGCTGACGTCGGTCGACAACGCGCTGCTGCTCCTGCAGATGCTGCGCGACCAGGGCGGCCTGCGGGTCAGCGAGGCGGCCGAGGAGCTCGGCATCGCCCGCTCCACCGCGCACCGCCTGCTGTCGATGCTGGTGTACCGGGACTTCGCGATCCAGGACGACCGGCGCACCTACGTGCCGGGCCCGGCGCTGGCCGCGAACCAGGTGGCCGGCCATCCGAACCAGCAGCTGCGCAAGACGCTCTACCCGCACATGGACGCGCTGTGCGAGCGGGTGCAGGAGACGGTGAACCTGATGGTCCGGGTGGGCACCCAGACGCGGTTCCTCGCCAGCGTCGAGTCGACGCAGGTCCTGCACGTCGGCGACCGGCGAGGCACCATCCTGCCCGCGCACCTGTCGTCGGGCGGGAAGGCGCTGCTGGCGGAGCTGGAGCGCGCCCAGCTGGAGCAGCTCTACCGGCCGGGCGAGCCGGACCGGCAGTTCTCGGAGCGGGAGTGGAAGACGCTGCTGCGCGAGCTCAAGGCGACCCGCGAGACCGGCTACGCCATCAACCGCGAACGCACCGAGGACGGAGTGGCGGCGGTCGGCATGTGCGTGCACGACGGCTCGGGCGAGCCCGTCGGGGCCCTGTCGATCGCGGCCCCTTCGGCGCGCTTCGCCCCGAAGCGAATCCCGTTGCTGGTGCGGGAGATTCGCGCCGCGGTGGCGCGTGCGGAGATCGACCTGAAGGCATTGCCGGTCCTGTGACCGATGCGCCCATGCGGATGAGCGCGACCCCGAGCCGTTCGATTCCGGATAGCAGAATGACGGTCGCCGTGGCGGAACTCGATCGCTAGCGTGTGCCGCATGTCGCACACCGAAGTGCGCCCGGTCCGATCCGGTCGGGCAACGTTCCTCGTGGTCGCCCTCTGCTGGATCATCGTGGTCTTCGACGGCTATGACCTGATCGTCTACGGCACCGTGCTGCCGGAGCTGCTGCACCAGCCCGGCTGGGGCCTGACGCCCGGCGTGGCCGGCCTGCTGGGCAGCCTGGCGTTCGCCGGGATGCTAGTGGGCGCGCTGGTCGCCGGGGTGCTGTCGGACCGCATCGGCCGACGCCGTGCCGTGCTGCTGTGCACCGCGTGGTTCTCGGTGTTCACCGTGCTCTGCGCGGTGGCTTGGGGTCCCGCTTCCTTCGGCGCGTTCCGCTTCCTCGCGGGGCTCGGCCTCGGCGGGCTGGTGCCGTCGGCCAACGCGATGGCCGCCGAGTTCGTCCCGCGCAACCGGCGGGCCATGGTTTCGACGCTGATGATGTCCGGCGTGCCGATCGGCGGGAGCGCGGCGGCCGTGCTGGGGATCTGGATGATCCCGGCGTGGGGTTGGCCGAGCATGTTCGGCGTCGCGGCGATCTGCCTGGTCGTGGTGCTGCCGCTGGCCTGGCGGTTCCTGCCGGAGACCGCGGCGTACCACCGGGCCCGCGGCGCCTTCGAGCGCGCCGTCGAGGTGGAGCGCAAGTTCGGCTCCACTGTGGACGAATCGGCCGACGAGGCCGGCGGGCCGGGGCTGTTCTCGGCGTCCTACGCCGCCGCCACCGCGCTGTTCGCCCTGGCCACGGTGGCGATCCTGTTCGCCTGGTTCGGCCTGGGCACCTGGCTGCCGCAGCTGATGCGGCAGTCCGGGTTCAACCTCGGCTCGTCGTTGAGCTTCCTGCTGGCGCTGAACCTGGGCGCCGTCGTCGGCTCGCTGGTCACCGCCTGGGCGGGCGACCGGTTCGGCCCGATGCGCACCGGCGTGGTGGCGGCGGTGGTCGCGGCGCTGGGCCTGACCGGGCTGCTGGCGCATCCGCCGAGCGCGGTCACCTACGGCCTGCTGGTGCTGGCCGGCGTCGGCACGCACGGCACGCAGTGCCTGGTCATCGCGGCGATCGCGAACCACTACCCGGCGCGGCTGCGCGGCACGGCCCTGGGCTGGGCACTCGGCGTCGGCCGCATCGGTGCCGTCGCCGCGCCGCAGGTGGGCGGCCTGCTGCTGGCCGCCGAGCTCGGCGTCGGGTCGAACTTCCTCGCCTTCGCGGTGGCGGCCGGCGTCGCGGGCGTCGTGCTGTGGCTATGCCCGCGCCCCACGCGCCAGACCACTGCGGAGCGGTGACGCGGCGGTTCTGCTGAGGAGAACCGTCCGGGAGCATGACCGGTATTCGAGGGGAGAACGTGATGACTTCGCTTGACACGCAACAGGAAGCCGCGCTGGCGCAGCTCTACGCCGACTTCGCGGCGGAGAACCTGAACCCGCTGTGGACCCAGCGCGACGACCTCATGCCGATGCAGCCGACCCCGAAGGCCGTGCCGCACGTGTGGCGCTGGTCGACGCTGTACCCGCTGGCGCAGCGCGCGGGCGACCTGGTGCCGGTGGGCCGCGGCGGCGAGCGCCGGGCGATCGCGCTGGCCAACCCCGGCCTGGGCGGCGTGCCGCACGCGACGCCGACGCTGTGGGCGGCGATCCAGTACCTCGGCCCGAAGGAGGTGGCACCGGAGCACCGGCACAGCCAGAACGCCTTCCGCTTCGTGGTCGAGGGCGAGGGCGTGTGGACCGTGGTCAACGGCGACCCGGTGGCGATGCGCCGCGGCGACTTCCTGCTCACCCCGGGCTGGAACTTCCACGGCCACCACAACGAGACCGACCGGCCGATGGCCTGGATCGACGGCCTGGACATCCCGTTCGTGCAGTACACCGACTCGGCGTTCTTCGAGTTCGGCTCCGAGCAGGTCACCGATCCGGCGACGCCGCGCACCTCCCGCTCCGAGCGGCTCTGGGCGCATCCCGGCCTGCGGCCGCTGTCCGGCCTGGACGACCTGCCGAACTCGCCGATGGCGGCGTACCGCTGGGAGCACACCGACGCCGCCCTGCGCGAGCAGCTCGCGCTGGAGGACGAGGGCCACCCGGCCACCGTCGAGCCGGGCCACGCGGCGGTCCGCTACAGCAACCCGACGACCGGCGGCGACGTGATGTCGACGATCCGCGCCGAGTTCCACCGGCTGCGCGCCGGGGCGTGGACGCGCCCACGCCGCGAGGTCGGCTCCTCGGTGTGGCAGGTGTTCGAAGGCGACGGGGAAGTGGTGCTCGACGGCGCGGAGCACCGCGTGTCGACCGGGGACATGTTCGTGGTGCCGTCCTGGGCGAAGTGGTCGCTGCGCTCCGACGACGGATTCGACCTGTTCCGCTTCTCCGACCAGCCGATCTTCGAGCGGCTCAACCAGTCCCGCGTGTTCGTTGAGGAAGGCCAACGATGAAGCTGGCCACGCTGCGCCTCGGCGGCACCACCGCCGCTGCCCGTGTCGAAGGCGACGAGGCGGTGGCGCTCGCAGCGTCCGACGTCGGCGCCCTGCTGCGGCAGGACGGATGGCAGGCCGCCGCGGCCGCCGACGGTGCCCGCCACCGGCTGTCCGATGTGGACCTCGCGCCGGTGGTGCCCGCACCCGGCAAGATCGTGTGCGTCGGGCTGAACTACCGCAACCACATCCTGGAGATGGGCCGCGAGCTGCCGGAGTACCCGACGCTGTTCGCGAAGTACCCGGAGGCGCTGATCGGCGCGGGCGACGACATCGAGCTGCCGAAGGTGTCCTCGGCGATCGACTGGGAGGCCGAGCTCGCCGTGGTCGTGGGCTCGCGGGTGCGGGGCGTCGACCACGCGGCGGCGGAGGCGGCGATCGCGGGCTACGCGGTGCTCAACGACGTCACGGTGCGCGACTACCAGTACCGGACCAAGCAGTGGTTGCAGGGCAAGACGTTCGAGGCCACCACACCGTTCGGCCCGTACCTGGTGACGCCGGACGAGTTCGCGCTGGATGCGGAGATCGTCACCGAGGTCGACGGCGAGGTCATGCAGCAGTCCAACGTGAAGGACCTGGTGTTCGGCCCGGTGCAGCTGGTGTCCTACATCTCCGAGATCATCACGCTCAACCCGGGCGACGTGATCGCCACCGGCACTCCCGGCGGCGTCGGGCACGCCCGCAAGCCGCCGCGCTACCTGACGGCGGGCAGCAAGCTGGTCACCCGCATCGACGGGCTCGGCGAGCTGGTCAACATCGCCAAGGATCCCTCGTGAACCTGGAACGGCGGCTGCGGTGGGCGCGGCACGGCAGCGCGTACTTCGCCCGCAAGCTCAACGAGCTCCCGGACGCGGAGTTCGACGCGCCCACCGGGCTGGCGGGCTGGAGCAGGCGGCACCTGGTGGCCCACGTCGGCTACAACGCGGGCGCGATCGCGCGGCTGGTCGACTGGGCCGCCACCGGCGTGGAGAACCCGATGTACTCCTCGCCCGCAGCGCGCGCCGAGGAGATCGAGGAAGGCGCCACGCTCAGCGTTTCCGCCCTGCGGGCGCTGGCCGAGCACGCCGCGGTGCACCTCGACGTCAGCTGGCGCGACCTGCCCGAGGGCCGCTGGGCAGCCGAGGTCCGCACGGCGCAGGGACGTCTGGTCCCGGCGGCCGAAACGCCGTGGATGCGGGCCCGCGAGGTGTGGATCCACGCGGTCGACCTCGGCAACGGCGGTAGCTTCGCGGACTTCCCGCCGGACTTCCTCGACGCCCTGCTGGCCGACATCACCGGACTCTGGCAGCGCAAGGCCCAAGGCCCGGCGCTGCTGCTCCGCCCGGACGACCGTGAGGCCGAGTACCGGGTCGACATCGACGGCGAAGCCCCGCACGTGGTGCGAGGCTCCACTGTGGACCTCGCCCGCTGGCTGTCCGGCCGAGGCTGCCGTGATCTCAAGGCAGACGGGGGAGAACTCCCGGAAATCGGTCGCTGGCTCTAGAACGCTCGTGAGTACTTTGTGTCGCTATAGCGGCTGTTTGAGAGCTCGTTTGCGCAGTGGTGCATCCTCGTTGGCTGGTGTGGAGTGAACGACCTGTTCGCCTCGATAGGTGAGGTGAATGGTCCGTTCGCTTCATCCATCCAACGTCGGCGGGCACCAGCTGATGTGGGGTGAACGGCCCGTTCGTCCCGATAGGCGAGGTGAACAGGCCGTTCGCTTCACCGCTTTGAAGGCACAAGCCGCCCTGCCACGACCCCACACCACCACATCCAAAACAGCCTCTATAGCAGCCCAAAGTACTCACGGCCCCGGGCGCCTGCGGAAACGCGCCGGCCGCGGTCCAAACCACGATCGGTTACGCTTCCCACCGTGCTCGACGATTACGTTCCCGCCGCGCTCTTCTTCGTGCCGGCGGCTCTCCTCTTCGCAGTGTTCTTGGTGAGTTTCGCCTTCGACCGCCGAAAGGTGAGCAACGGCGTCTACCTGTTCTTCGCGCTGCTGTTCCTGGCGGGCGCGTTGATGATGGTGCTCGCTTCGAAGTCGTTGGTCGCCGCCGAGATCGTGCTCGTGACGATGCTGCTCCTCGTCCCGCTGGCCATCGTCGTCCTCGCGATCTTCCTGATCATGAACGGCGTGACGATGATGCGCCGCGAGGGCAGGCGCCCGGCGAACCTGCTGTCGCTGGCAGCGGGCGTCGGGATTTTCGCCCTCTTCGGATTGCGGGCGCTCGCCAATAGCCTCCAGTGGAAGCCGCTGCAGGTGACCATGGGCGCGGTGGGCGCCGTGGTCTCCTACGTTTCCCTGCTGTTCGTGTGCTTCCTGCTCTACTCCTTCGTCTACGGCCGGATCCGGCCCCGCCGCGCCGTCGACTTCATCGTGGTGCTCGGTTCCGGCCTGATCGGCTCGCGCGTGCCGCCGCTGCTCGCCAGCCGGCTCGACCGCGGTCGAGCCGCGTTCGACGCCGAGCGCGCGAAGGGCCGCGATCCGAAGCTGGTGACCTCCGGCGGTCAAGGACCGGGCGAGGACCTGCCCGAGGCGCGCGCGATGGCCGACTACCTCATCGACAAGGGCGTGCCCGAGGACCGGATCCTGGTCGAGGACCAGTCGCGCAGCACCGAGGAGAACCTGCGGTTCAGCAAGGCGATCATGCAGCAGCACCGGCCGAAGCACCGGTGCGTGGTGGTGACGAACAACTACCACGTCATGCGCGCCGCAACCATCACGCGCAAGGAGAAGGTCAACGGCCAGGTGATCGGTTCGCCGACGGCGCGCTACTTCTGGCCGAGCGCGACGATCCGCGAGTTCGTGGCGGTCTTCCTTTCGCACAAGATCGTGAACTCCTGCATCTGCGCGTTCCTGATCATCACGGACGTGCTGCCCGCGCTCTGATGCGCTGAGAGGACAGCCGGTCTGAGCACGAGGCCGGCACCCGATGCCCGAACGCCGCTCGGGAGCCCGGAGCCCGCTGCACCGGCCCGGTGAGCGCCGGCTCCGGGATCTGTTTGGATCAGGGCGTGGATCTGTTGCGTCATCTCCGATTCTTCGTCGCCGTGGCTGAAGAGGGCCATTTCGGACACGCCGCGGACCGGCTCGGGATGACGCAGCCGCCGCTGTCGCAGGGCGTGCAGCGGCTGGAGACCAGGCTCGGCGTCACCCTGCTGACCAGGGGTTCTCGCGGAGTGGGGCTGACCACCGCCGGGGCCGAGCTGCTGCCCAGGGCACGTGCCCTGCTCGACGGCGCGGAGCAGTTCGAGGAGGAAGCGCGCCGCCAGCGGGAGAACCGCGGAGCGGTGCGCGTCGGCGTCGTCGCGGCGCTCAGCGACCGGCAGGTCGCGGCCCTGACGGCGGCGGTGCGGGCCGCCGCGCCCGATCCAGCGGCGCGAACCGTGATCATCACGACGGCGTCGACGGTCGACCTGGTCGACGCCGTCACCGCCGGCCGGCTCGACTGCGCGGTGGTGCACCACCCGGCGCTGATCGGCGCGCTGCAGGCCGGGCCGATCCGGAAGATCCCGCGTTCGCTGCTGGTGCCCGCCGACCACCCGGCGGCGCGCCGCAAGCAGTCGCTGCGCTCGCTGGCCGGCCTGGCCTGCGCGACCGCGCCGCGCAGTCACGGGACGGCAGCGTTCGACCTGCTCGTGGACACGCTGCGGATCAAGGGGCTCGATCCGGACTTCCTGCCTGCGGCGGGTGATCGCGACGCGTTGACCGCAGTCGCCGCCGGGCGCGCCTTCGCCCTCACCACCGACCCATCGCTGGAGGTCTCCGGCGTGACCCGGTTGCCGACACCGGGGGATGACCTCGCGCTGCGGGTGCGGCTGGTCTGGCAGGAACCCGCGCCGCCGGACGACGTGCTCGCGGCGGTCGAGGCCGCGCTGCAACCGGCGAGGCCGCGGTGAGCCCGGTCGAGCGCCGCATCCGCGAGGTGCTGGCCGACGCCGGTGCCGAAGGCTGGGTGCACGCGAAGCCGCTGAACTCCTCGTCGGAGCGGGAGATCGACGTCGGCGGGGACGAGCTCGTCGTCACCGCGTCGGTCTACAAGCTGCCGCTGCTCGTGGCGTTGTGCCGCGCATTCGACGCCGGTGCGCTCGACCCGCGCACCAGGGTGCGGATCGATCCCGCGTCCTGCACGCCCGGACCCACCGGGATGTCGGCGTTCCAGGACCCGGTCACGGTTTCCTGGCGCGACCTGGCGGCGTCGATGATCGCCGTCTCCGACAACGCGGCGGCGGACCTGATCCTCGGCGAGGTGGGGCTCGATGCGCTCGCCGACACCCTCGCCGACCTGGGGCTTTCCCGCACCCGCGTGGTCGGCGGCACGGCCGACTCGCACGCCGCGCTGATCCGCGACACCGGCACGACCACCGCGGCCGAGGCGTTCGCGCTGCTCAGCGACAACGACGCCGCTCGCACGGTGAGCGCCTACGACCCGTCGTACGCCAGCGCCACCACGCCGCGCGAGATGACCCGGCTGCTCGAACTCATCTGGGCCGACGCGGTCGCGTCGCCGCGGCAGTGCGAGTTCATCCGGCGGTTGCTGGGGAACCAGGCGTGGCAGCACCGCATCCGGGCCGGGTTCCCGTACAGCGGGGTTCGGGTCGCGGGCAAGACCGGCACGATCGGCGCGGTGCGCAACGAGGTGTCGGTGGTGGAGTTCGACGGCGAAACACCGGTCGCGGTGGCGGTGTTCACGCTCGCGGCCCGCGCCGACGCCGCGCTGCCCGGAGTCGACGCGGCCATCGCGGAATGCGCCCGGATAGCGGTCACGGACCTGCGCTCCGGCCGGTTGTGAGCGAACTTTTTTTCGCGGGTCGGGCGAGCCTGAGCGCCGCCCGGCAGCTGCGACCATATCGATCCGCTATCGGGCGCGGGCCGGGAACGGATTGGCGCTATCGGCCGCGGGCTGCTTGATTGGCGGCAGGCCGAGATGCGGCCCCACCCGATTGGAGAATCTCCTTGCAGCACCACAAAACCCGTGTTGGACGTCGAACGATCCTGGGCGCGTTGCTGGCCGCCCCGGCGGTGGCCGCGTGCGGTTCGAGCGGCGTAGTGGCGGCACCGAGCAACGCGGGGCCGGACCTCACGGGCAAGTACACCCCGGTCTTCGCCGACCTGGAACGCCGCTACGACGCCCGGCTCGGGCTGTTCGCGGTCAACGTCCACACCGGACGTTCCCTGGGGCACCGCGCCGACGAGCGGTTCGCGATGTGTTCGACGTTCAAGACCTACGCGGCCGGCGCCCTGCTGCACCGGCACGGCCTGGCCGGCGGCTACTTCGACAAGGTGATCCACTACACCGAGGCCGACCTGGTGGCGAACTCGCCGATCACCGGCCCCAACGCGGGCATCGGCATGATGGTCAACGAGCTCTGCGCCGCGGCGATCACCCGCAGCGACAACACCGCGGGCAACCTGCTGCTCGCCGAGCTCGGCGGCCCGCCCGCGATCACCGCGTTCGCGCGCGAGATCGGCGACGGCAGCACCCGCCTGGACCGCTGGGAAACGGATCTCAACACGGCGATCCCCGGCGACGAGCGCGACACCACCACCCCGGCCGGAATCGCCGCGGGCTACCGGGCGCTGGCGGTGGGCAACGCCCTCGGCGCGCCCGAGCGCGACCGGCTGACCGGATGGCTGTTCACCAACACCACCGGCGCCGCGCGCATCCGCGCGGGCCTGCCGCCGACCTGGCGCACCGGCGACAAGACCGGCACCGGCGACTACGCCTCGGGCAACGACGTGGCCGTGACCTGGACCGATCGCGGCCAGGCGATCGTCATCGCGGTGCTGACCACCCGGCCGCGGAAGGACGACGAGGTCGACAACGGGCTGCACGCCGACACCGCGCGCGTCGTCGCCGAGGCACTCGGCTGACCACTGTGGACGAGCGTCAGCTGGCGGGAAGCGTTGCGGTCACCTGGAAACCGCCGTCGGGCAGCGGACCCGAGTCGATGTCGCCGCCGGCCAGCTGCACGCGTTCGGCGAGCCCGATCAGGCCCTGCCCGCCGCTGGGCAGGCTGCGCCGGAAGTCCTCGGCGGGGCGGCTGTTGCGCACCGAGATCTCCAGGTTCTCGGGCCGGTAGGCGAGCGCGACCGAGGCGCGGGAACCGCCCGCGTGCTTGTGCACGTTCGTCAGCGCCTCCTGGATGACCCGGTACGCGGCGCGCTCGATGTGGTCGGGCAGCCGCTGGCGGTCGCCGTCGATGCGAAGCTCGGCGGCCAGGCCGGCGTCGCTGGAGGCGGAAACGAGCGCCTCGACGTCCCGCAAGGTGGGTTGGGGCGGCTCGGGCCGCCGATCGTCGGGATCCGAGCGCAGCACGCCGATCATCTGCCGGAGCTCGTTCAGCGCGCCGCGACCGACCTCCTGGATGGTCGCGGCCGCCTGGGCCGCCTTCGCGGGATCGCGTTCGGCCAGCAGTTCCAGCGCGCCGGCGTGCACCACGACCAGGCTCACCTGGTGCGCGATGGAATCGTGCATCTCGCGGGCGATGCGGGCGCGTTCCTCGGCGCGGGTCTGCTCGGCGATGAGGGCCTGCTCCCGCTCGGCCCGCTCGGCGCGCTCCACCCAGTGGGCCAGCCGCGCGCGACGACCGGCCATGTAGAGCCCGACGACCAGCGGGAACAGATTGAGCAGCGACATCATGACCACCAGCGTGGCGAAGTTGCCGATGCTGTCGAACGTGGCGACCTCGCGCAGGAAGGCCCGCGACGCGACGATGCTCACCGCCGCGGTGCCCCAGATCTGCCAGCGCTTCCGGCCGTAGGCGCCCAGCGCGTACTGCGCGACGAAATCGCCGAAGAAGAACGGCGTCGCGAGATGCACGGCCACAGCGAACAAGGCGACAGTGACCGGGAACCGCCGCATGGCGAGCAGGGCGAGCGAGCCCACCAGCGCCCACGCCAGCTGCCACCACATCTCCAAGTCGCGGGCCGGGTTGTTCAAGATGGTGGACCACGCCGAGAGGAAGAAGACGAATCCGCTGATGACGGCGAGGATCACCCACCGGGGTACTCGCGCGAGCCAGGTCGGCCGCGTGCCGAGGAAGTACGGCTCCTCGTCCGGGTCGAGCTTGCCGGGGAAGTTGGCGATCAGACTCCGCATTGCCACGGCACCTAGCGTATGGGAACGACGCGCCGACCGAATTGGCCTGCGGTCGTACTACTCAGGTATGACACCCGCGCTGCGGCGTGGGAATTTCTGCGATCCGGGAATGATCACCGAATGGGACTCGCGGGCGATGTCCGCGCAGGATCGCCCGCCATAGCTTTGATCCATGCTCCACGCGAACGAAAGCCGAACGCCCGACGCCGTCGAGATACCCGATCCGCGACCGCGCCCCGCACGCCTGAGCGGGGTCGACCTGGCCCGCGCATTGGCGGTGCTGGGCATGTTCGTCGCGCACATCGGGCCGGCGATGCTGGATCTGCGGGCGGGCACCGCCGCGCAGGTGCTGGCGGTGCTCGGGAACGGGCACGCCTCGATCCTGTTCGCCACGCTGGCCGGCGTGTCGCTCGCCCTGCTCACCGGTGGTAGCGACCCGCACGAGGGCGCGCTGCTGCGACGGGATCGCGTCCGGATCGCGGTTCGGGCGGCGATCCTGTTCGTGCTCGGCATGGCGCTGACCCAGCTCGGCACCCCGATCATGGTGATCCTGTCCTTCTACGCGATCTACTTCGTGCTCGCCCTGCCGGTGCTGCGGCTGCGTCCCACGGCGCTCGCGGTGCTCGCCGGGATGTGGGCGCTCGTCGCTCCGCAGGTCTCGTTCCTCATCCGCGGCGCGGTCGGCAGCGCGGAAACGGCGGGCGGCGCGTTGTCCTTCAGCGACCTGGCTTCGCTGCCGGACGCCGGGGCCGGGTTGTTGCGGCTGCTGCTCGACGGCGCGTACCCGGTGCTGACCTGGATGCCGTTCGTGTTCGTCGGCATCGCGGTCGGGCGGCTCGATCTGCGCACGACGGCCGTTCGGTTGCGATTGCTGGTGACGGGCGCCGGCTTGGCGGTCGTCGGGTACGGCGGATCGTGGCTCGCGCTGAACGTCTTCGGTGGCATCAAAGCACTTTCGCCGCTGCTGGACGCGCTGAGCCCGATGGCGGTCGAGCTCGGGAAGACCCCGATGGAGCTCCTGCAGATGTCGCACTTCGGGACGGTGCCCGCCGGCAATCCGGCGACGCTGCTACTGGCCGCGCCGCATTCCGGCACGACATTCGAGATCGTGGGCTCCACCGGCGCCGCGCTGGCTGTCCTCGCGCTCTGCCTGTTCATCGGTGACCGGCTGAGCACGGTGCTCGCGCCGCTGACGGCTGTCGGCGCCTTGGCGCTGACCGTCTACACGGTGCAGGCGGTGGCGCTGAAGATCCTGATGGACACCGCGCCGCCGGTCATCATGGCGTACCCGTGGCTGCCGCTGATCGGCTTCGCACTGGTCTCGATGCTGTTCTGCGGACTGTGGCGGCCATTCCTCGGCCGCGGCCCGCTGGAACGCGTCCTGCACTGGATGTCGGTCCGAGCCGCCGCCGCGGTCGTCCGCTGACCGGTGCGGAACGACGCCTGCCCGCCGGGAGCGAACCCGGTGCGGCAGGCGCCTACCCGCGCATCGGTCGAACGGTTGATTTCGCGGTGCGCCCTTCGGTTCCGGTCGGCCATCCCGCGGTGCGATGTGCCGGGCGGCCGCCTCGGTCACATTGGATGTCGGCGGAACGCCTCGGTTGGAAGGAAGCGCATCGGCGATGAAGAAGCTGTACTGGGCTGCACTGGCCTACATGGTCCTCGGGCTGGCCGCGGGGCTGTACTACCGCGAGTTCACCAAGGCGCTGGACTTCACCGGCGACACCCAGCTCTCCGTGCTGCACACCCACCTGCTCGCGCTGGGCATGCTGTTCTTCCTGCTGGTGCTGGCGCTGGACAAGGCCTTCGCACTGTCCGGGAACAAGCTGTTCACATTGTTCTTCTGGTTCTACAACTCCGGGCTCGCCCTCACCGCCGCGATGATGCTCGTGCACGGCACGCTGACCGTGCTGGGCGAGGAGAGCTCCGCCGCGATCTCCGGGATCGCCGGGCTCGGCCACATCCTGATCACGCTCGGCCTGATCCACCTGTTCCTGTCGCTGCGAAAGGCCTTGCCCGGAACGGAGAAACCCGAGCAGCGTTCCGAAGCGATCCGGTGACGGTCACGATCGTCCACTGTGGCCATTAGTTGGATTGGCGGGTGCCGAGCATGCGCGGCACCCGCCGGCCCATCAGGATTCGAAGAAGCCGATCACCGTGTCGAGCACGCTGGTGTCGGACAGGAACCCGATGTGCGTCTGGCAGGCGACCACGTTGTTGGCGGCGCCTTCGACGGCCGTGCTGGTGTAGGGCAGGATCACGCCGTCGCACGGCGAGTACCAGGTCGCGTAGGCCGTGGAGCCCGGCGTTTCGTCGCCGGAGTTGAGGCGCTGCTCGAAGTCCGATCCGGGCAGCATCTCCCGGCACGAGGCGTTGACCAGGCAGGCGTTCGCGGCGGTGGTGCCGTGGTTCGCGCCGGCCAGCGACGCCCAGTGCGCCACCTCGGCGTGACCGTCGAGCTCCTTCAGGTACCAGCGGGTCACCAGCCCGCCCATCGAGTGGTTGACGATGTCGACCTGGTCGGCGCCGGTCTCGGCGCGCACCTGGTCGACGAACGCGTCGAGTTCCGCCGCGCTGCGCTCGTTGGACTGGCTCCAGTCGTATTCGAAGGTGTGGAGCTGAGACGAGTCGTAACCGTTGGCGCGGAAGTGGGTGAGCGCTGGCGCCCAGTTGGACGCGCTCCCGGTGTAGCCGTGGACGAAGACGACGGGGTGCGAGCCCGCCGCGTTCGCGACGAGCGGCGGTCCGACGGCGCAGAACGCCAGGCATGCCAGTAGAACACCGATCAGTCGACGCATGCGATCCTCCTCGTTGAGCGGGAACTGACGGCGCACAGCTTCGCCGGGGCTCGGCCGCGCGGGCATCGGCGAAATCACCAGTCCCGCGCGCCGGTTCGCCCGGTTACGACGTTGGGCGTGTTCCCCGCGCGCGGTCGCGCCTGCACACTGTCGTCATGCCGGACAGCCCAGCCGCACCGGAGTTGCGGGGCCGCGAGCGGGAAACCGCCGCCTTGCGCCGCTTGCTGGCACAACGCGACGGTGGCGCGCTCGTGATCGCGGGCGCGGACGGGATCGGCAAGTCCGCGCTGCTGGAACACGCCCGCAGTACTGCTTCCGGCTTCCGGATCGCGCATGTCAGCGGGGTCCGAGCGGAGCGGGAAATCCCGTTCGCGGCGCTGGATCGCCTGCTGCGCAGCGCCGGGCGGCGCACCGCCGAGCCGCTGTTGTGCTGCGTGGACGACATCGCCGACCTGGACCCGGAATCGTTGGCCGCATTGGCGTTCTGGGCTCGCCGGGCGGAGACCGGACGGGTTTTGCTGGTCTTCGCGGCCGACCGGGCGACCGCCAACGGTCAGCTCGCCGGGGTCGAGCAGCTCCACGTCGACGCGCTCGACGACGACGCGTGCCGCCGGTTGCTCGCCGACCGCTTCGGTCCGGCTCTGAATCCCGCCGTGGTTTCCGAGATCGTGCTGCGCGCCGCAGGAAATCCGCTGGCACTGCTGGAAGCCGCGGACGCGCTGTCCGCCGAGCAATGCGCCGGGCTGGCCCCCGTGCCGTCGGTGCTGCCGCGCACCAGCCGCTTCCGCAACCAGTTGAGGAGCAGGTTCGGCGAATTGTCCGAGCGGGCGAAGCAGTTGGCGGCGCTGGTGCTGGCCGCCGACGAAGACCTGGCCGCCGAGATCTGCGGCGACATCGACGAAGCCATCCGGGCCGGATTGGTCGTGGTGGACGGCGACCGGGTGCGGGTGCCCAGCGAGTTCGCGCGAGCCTGCCTGCGGGCCGACGCCCCGGCAGCCCTGCTGCGGGACGCGCACCGGCGGCTCGCGCTGATCGCCGACGACGAAGTGGCGGCCGCCTGGCACAGGCTGAAGGCCGGCGACCAGGCCACGGGCGATTTGCCCGTGCGGTTGCAGGAAATCGCCGAGTCGGCCCGGCGAGCCGGGCGGCACGCGGCAGCCGCGGCAGCCGCTGCGAAGTCCGCCGAGTTGACGGCGGAGCCGGAGCGGAAGGCGCAGCTGCTGCTAGCAGCCGGTCGGGATTCTCTGCTAGCCGGCGGATCGCTACGGGCGCGGACGCTGGTCTGCCGGGCACGGCCGATGATCGGCTCGTCCCGGTCGCGCGGGTTGGCGGGCCTGGTGTCGGGAGAGTTGGAGTTGCGGGACGGCATGCCCGCGGCGGCGCACCACGACCTGCGCGGTGCGGCGGCCCGGCTGATCGGCACGGACCGGGAGCTGGCGGTGACCGCGCTGGTGCTGGCCGGCGAGGCGAACTGCGTGACCGGCGACTACGAGCGCTTCTTCGCCGTCGCCAAAGAAACCGAGCAACTGCGCAGCCTGCACGACGGCCCCGCGACGACGCTGCTCCTCGACCACGTGCGGGGGATGGCCGCGTTGTTCCAGGGACGGCACGCAACAGCGGTCCCGGCGCTGCGGAACGTGCTGCGGCTGGTCGACGAGGGAACCGGCTCGCTGCCGCGAATCCTCGCTAGCCAGGCCGCTTTCGCGCTGGGCGAGCCGCTGCGCGCGCACGACCTGGCTCAGCGCGCCGTGGTCGCGGCTCGGGAACGCGGCGAGATCGCGCAGCTGCCGTGGGCATTCGTGTACCTGGCGCTATCGGCGCTGCTGCTCGACCGCTACGCCGATGCGGAAACCAGCGCGCTCGAAGGCTTGCGCATGGCCCGGGCGACCGATCAGCGCAACATCGCCATCGACCACCTGGCGCTGCTCGCCCTGGTGGCGGCGCTGCGCGGCGACCGGGAAACCGCGTGGGGCCGCCTGGCGGGAGCCTTCGGCAGCGGCGTGGCCACCCGCGGCCTGGGGCGCCCGGGCGCGTTCGGCACGTGGGCGATGGGCTGCGCCGAACTGGCCTCCGGCCGCCCGGCCGACGCGGTCCGCCGCCTGCGCTCGACGGCACCGGGCTCGGGGCGCGTCAACCCGGTGGTGCGCGTGCTGGCCGTGCCGCACCTGGTGGAGTCGGCCGCGGACTGCGGCGAAGGCGCGCGAGCCCGGCGATCCCTGCAGGCCTTCGACGACTGGGTCGGCACCACAGGCAGCCAGGCCAGGATGGCGCTCTCGCACCGCTGCCACGCGCTGCTCGCCGAGCGCGAATCCGATGCCGACGAACGCTTCCACGCGGCGATCGAGCTGCACCGCAGCAGCGGGTCGGCGGTGGAGCTGGCCAGGACGGAACTGCTGTACGCGAAACGGCTGCGTCGCAGGCGCAAGCCCCGGTTGGCGCGGGAACTGCTGAGCGAGGCGTGCGCGATCTTCCGCGAGTTCGGCGTCGACAGCTGGGCGGAGCAGGCCGGTGCCGAGTTGCGCGCCGCCGGGGCCGGCGCCCCGCGAACCGCCCCGGCGCGCGGCGGCGAGCTCACGCCGCAGCAGTCCGAGATCTGCCGGCTGGTGGCCGACGGCGCGACGAACCGCGAGATCGCCCAGCGGCTCTACATCAGCCACCGCACCGTCGACCACCACCTGCGCAACATCTTCGCCAAGCTCGGCGTCCGCTCCCGGGTCGAGCTCGCGAAGCTCGTGCGATGAGGCCGGTCAGGACTTCTTGGCGCGGCTCGGCGCGACGCGGGGCGGCTCGTTGGGCTGCTTCGGGTAGACCGGCGGCCACGGCGCGTCCTGCAGCCCGGCGGCCATGTCCTGCCGGGACCGTTCGAGCAGCGGCTCGATCGACTGCGGCTGCCGGTCGGCCCACGGATCACCGAGCTCCGCTACCCGGCCCGGCACGGTCGCGATGGTGAGCTCGTCGGGATCGACCGATTCGAGCTCGTCCCAGCCGATCGGAGTCGAAACCTGCGCCCCCACCTTGGGCCGCACGCACCACGCGCCGAAAACCGTCTTGTGCGGGGCGTTCTGGTTGAAGTCGACGAAAACCCGGGCGCCCCGCTCCTCCTTCCACCACTTCGCGGTGATGAGCTCGGGGTGGCGGCGCTCCAGTTCGCGGGCCAGCGCGACCGCGGCGGCCCGCACCTCGTAGCTGTTCCAACGCGGTTGCAGCGAAGCGTAGATGTGCAGGCCCCGAGATCCCGAGGTCTTCACGTGCGCGGCGATGCCGTCCGCGGCGAGCAGCTCCCGGGTCGCCACGGCGGCCTCCATCACCTGCGGATACCGCACGCCGGGCGACGGGTCGAGGTCGATGCGCAGCTCGTCGGCGATCTCCGGCGTGTCGGCGTGGTACGGCCAGACGTGGAACCCGAGGCAGCCCAGGTTCACGGCCCAGACGATGTGCGCCAGGTCGGCGGCGACGAGCGCGTCGCTGGTGGTGCCGTTGGGAGTGGCGACGACGGTGGTCTGCAACCAGGGCGGCGCGGACTTCGGCACCCGCTTCTGGAAGAAGGACTTGCCGCCAGCCCCGTCCGGATACCGCTCCAGCAGCAGCGGCCGCCCCTGCAACGTGCCCAGCAGCGGGCCGGCGACGGCCTGGTAGTAGCGGACCAGGTCGAGCTTCGTCTCGCCGCGCCGGCTGAAGAAGACCTTGTCGGGATGCGAAACCGAAACCTCGGTACCCCCGACGTCCAACGTGACGCCCTCACCCATCGCCAACCCTCCACCCGTTCGGTCCCGCACAAGCGTAGGTCGTCGCAGGCCCGGTCACAGGGATGTTCGACGCGCGCAGCAAGCCGGGTCATGCATTTCCGCGTGCGGCGCGGAACTCGGCGTTGGCCTCGTCGACGTCGACGATGGGCGCCGGGTAGCCCCGCCGGGTTCGCTCGGCGGGGTCGATGCGCCGCGGTTCGTGCAGCTGGTCCGCAGGGAGCCCGTCGAGCTCGGGCACGTACCGGCGGATGTAGTCGCCGGCGGGGTCGTAGCGCTTGGCCTGGCGCGTCGGGTTGAGGACGCGGTTCGGCCGGGAATCGGTCCCGGTGCCCGCGACCCACTGCCAGTTCATGTCGTTGTTGGCGATGTCGCCGTCGACCAGGAGGTCGAAGAAGTGCCGGGCGCCGAGGCGCCAGTCGAGGTAGAGCGTCTTGGTCAGGAAGCTGGCGGTGATCATCCGGGCGCGGTTGTGCATCCAGCCTTCCTCGGCCAGCTGGCGCATCCCTGCGTCGACGATCGGGATGCCCGTGCGTCCCTCCTGCCACGCGCGCAGGGCCTGCGGATCGTCGCGCCAGCGGTAGTTCCGGGCGCGGTAGTCCCGATAGCTGCACTCGGGGCGGGCGGCCAGCACCTGGTGGTGGAAGTCCCGCCAGGCCAGCTGACGGACGAAGGCGCGGTCGGACTCGCCGCGGCCCGCCCGCTCGACCAGTTCCACCGGCGACACGCAGCCGAAGTGCAGGTGGGGCGACAGCCGCGAGGTGGCGTCCGCAGCCAGGTCGTCGTGGCCCCCGGCGTAACCGGTGATGCCGTCGGCCAGCCATTGCCGCATCCGCTGCCTGGCGCAGGTCTCACCGCCGGGCGGCAGGCACGGCGACAGGTCGCCCGGTGCGAGATCCGCCCGAGCCGGCAGGGCACCGGTGCGGACGGCGGGCATCCGCAGGCGCTCCGGAACGGCGGCGGACCGCCGCATCGGGGCTTCGGCCCAGCGCCGGAAGTAGGGCGTGAACACCGCGAAGTGGTCGCTGCCGGCCGGGGTGAGGAACCCGGCGGGCTGGGCGGTGATCACGGCGTCGTGGACGTGCAGGGTGCAGTTGCGCGCCGCCAGAACCTGGCGCAACTCGTTCGCGCGTGCGATGGCGTGGGCGCTGACATCGGCGGCGACGTGCACCTCCGTCGCGCCGACCTCGTCGGCCAGGGCCGCGACTTCGGCGTGCGGGCTGCCGCGCCGGACGACCAGTCCGCCGCCGAGCTCGCGCAGCGAGCGGCGAAGGCCGCGTAGGCAGTCGAGCAGGAACGCCATCCGGTTCGGCCGGTTGAACGGGCCCGCCAGCACGGCGTCGTCCAGCACGAACAGGGGGACCACGCGATCGGCCGCCGCGGCGGCCAGCAGCACGGGGTTGTCGTGGACCCGCAGATCGCGCGTGAACAGGCAGATCGCCGTGAGCAATGTGCTTCGACCTCGCCTCCTCGTCCGTCCGCAAATTTTGGACCGCGCGCGATTCCGGAGCCAGCCGGATTTGTCGGCGCCGACCTCGGCTCATACCGTTCCGGAATGGCGGTTTCCACGTCCCGGCTCTGCCTGGTGACCGGAGCGACCGGCTACATCGGCGGCCGGCTGGTGCCGCTGCTGCTCGGCGCGGGACACCGGGTCCGCTGCCTGGTCCGCTCCCCGGAGAAGCTCCGCGACGTGCCGTGGCGCGATCGGGTCGAGGTGGTGCGCGGCGACCTGCTCGACGCCGACCAGGTGCGCTCCGCCTGCGAAGGCGTAGACGTCCTGTACTACCTGGTCCACTCGTTGGCGAAGAAGGGATTCGCCGACCTCGACCGGCGGACCGCGGCCGTCGTCGGCGCCGAGGCGGAGCGGGCGGGCGTGGCGCAGATCGTCTACCTCGGCGGAGTGCATCCCGCATCGGGCCGGCTGTCCGAGCACCTCCGCTCGCGCGCCGAGGTCGGCGAGATCCTGCTGCGCAGCGGGGTTCCGGCGGTCGCCCTGCAGGCCGCGGTGATCATCGGATCAGGCTCGGCGAGCTTCGAGATGCTGCGCTACCTCACCGAACGGCTGCCGCTGATGGTCACGCCGAGCTGGGTGCGCAACCGGGTGCAGCCGATCGCGATACGCGACGTGCTGCACTACCTGGTCGGCGCGGCGCGGTTGCCCGAGCCGGTCAACCGGACCTTCGACATCGGCGGTCCGGACGTGCTGACCTACGCGGACATGATGCGCGGCTTCGCCGTGGTGGCCGGGCTCCCGCGGCGGCGGATGGTGCCGGTCGGGGTGCTCTCGCCGCGGCTGAGCTCGCTCTGGATCAACATCGTCACCCCGGTGCCGCGCGGCATCGGCGCGCCGCTGATCGAGTCGCTGATCAACGAAGCGATCTGCTCCGAGCACGACATCGACGAGTTCGTCCCACCGCCGTCGGGTGGGACGACCGGCTACCGGGACGCGGTCGCTCTCGCACTGCGGAAGATCCGCCGGGGCGAGGTGGAAACGAGGTGGTCGGATGCGTCACCGGCAGACGCGCCGTGGGAACCGCTGCCGTCGGACCCGCCGTGGTCCGGAGGCAGCGCCTACCGGGACGTGCGCGAGCACCGGACCACCGCCTCGGCGCAGGACGTCTGGCGCGTCGTGGAGGGGATCGGCGGCGGCAACGGCTGGTACTCGTTCCCGCTCGCGTGGGCCGTGCGGGGCTGGTTCGACCGCCTGGTCGGCGGCGTCGGCCTGCGGCGAGGCCGGCGGGATCCGCGCCGCCTGCGCACCGGCGACGCGCTCGACTGGTGGCGCGTGGAAGAACTCGTGGAAGGCCGCTACCTCCGGCTGCGAGCCGAGATGAAGGTGCCGGGGCGGGCCTGGCTGGAGATGTCGGTGGAATCCAACGGCGAAGACGGGGCCTGCTACCGCCAGTGCGCCGTGTTCATCCCGCGAGGCCTGCTCGGGCACGCCTACTGGAGGGCGGTGGCACCATTCCACGGCCTGATCTTCGGCGGCATGGCCCGCAACATCACCAGCGCCGCCGAGCGCGCCCGAGCAGATCAGTCCTAAATGGACATCGATGGTCATCATGAACTGCTGTGCTGTTGGCGCAGTTCGCGATGCGGTCATTCCGGTGAGCGGTTGTACTGGACTCGCTGTTCCGGCGCGCGGTTCGGCGTAGGCGCGCAAGGTGTTCGCGGACGTTCAGGAGTGTCTCGTGGGTGAGCTGCCGTTTTCCGATCGCGCTGATTTCGAGGACGCCGACCGCGGGTTCATCGCCGCGCTGAAGCCCGGCGCGGTGCGGGACGACCAGGGCCGCGTCGTGTGGGACAACGATGTGTACGGCTTCCTGGTCGACGACTGCCCGGCAACGGTCGATCCCAGCCTGTGGCGGCAGTCCCAGCTGTGCGCCCGCCAGGGGCTCTACGAGGTCGTCCCGGGGATCTACCAGGTCCGCGGCCTCGACCTGTCGAACATGACCCTGGTCGAAGGCGAGCGCGGGGTGATCGTGATCGACCCGCTGGTGTCCGTCGAGACCGCCGCGGCGGCGCTGGCCCTGTACCGGCAGCACCGCGGCGACCGCCCGGTCACCGCGGTGATCTACACGCATTCCCACGTCGACCACTTCGGCGGCGTCGAAGGCGTGGTGTCCGGCGACGTGCCGGTTCTCGCCCCGGCGGGGTTCATGGCGCACGCCGTGTCGGAGAACGTCTACGCCGGGATCGCGATGGCCCGGCGCGGCGCCTACCAGTACGGGATGGTGCTGCCGAACGGCCCGGACGGGCAGGTCGGCACCGGGCTCGGGCAGGCCGTGTCGACGGGCCGCGTCTCGCTGATCCCGCCCACGACGGACATCGCCCGCACCGGGCAGGAGGAGACGCTCGACGGCGTGCGCATCCAGTTCCAGCTCACGCCAGGCACCGAAGCGCCGGCGGAGATGAACTTCTACTTCCCGGAGCACCGCGCGCTGTGCCTGGCGGAGAACGCGACCCACAACATGCACAACGTCCTCACCCTGCGCGGCGCCGAGGTCCGCGACACCCGCATGTGGTCGCGCTACCTCACGGAGACCATCGCGCGCTACGCGGGGCAGACCGACGTCGCGTTCGCCTCCCACCACTGGCCGACCTGGGGCGGCGATCGCGTCTGGAAGTTCCTGACCGAGCAACGCGACCTGTACGCCTACCTGCACGACCAGACGCTGCGGCTGATCAACCTCGGCTACACCGGCGTGGAGATCGCCGAGCGGATCCAGCTTCCGCCGGCGCTGGACGGCGCCTGGCACGCGCGCGGCTACTACGGCTCGGTCAGCCACAACGTCAAGGCGGTGTACCAGCGCTACATGGGCTGGTTCGACGGCAATCCGGCTTCGCTCTGGGAGCATCCGCCGGTGGAGTCGGCGAAGCGCTACGTCGACTGCATCGGCGGCGTGGACCGCGTGGTGGAGAAGGCCCGCGAGTACGCGAACGCGGGAGACCTGCGGTTCGCCGCGCAGCTGTTGAAGCACGCCGTGTTCGCCGAGCCGGGCCATGCCGCCGCCAAGGAGCTGCTCGCGGACACCTACCAGCGGCTCGGCTTCGGCTCGGAGAACGCGACGTGGCGCAACTACTACCTCACCGGAGCCCGGGAACTCCGCGAGGGGATCGTCCCGACGCCGACGGCCATCTCCGGCGGGATGGCCGCGGCGCTCACGGTCGAGCAGATCCTGGACTCGGTGGCGATCCGCATCGACGGGCCGCGCGCCGCGGGCGCGGGCCTGGTCATCGACTGGCACGTCACGGACGCCGACGAGCACGTGCGCACCGCGCTGTCCAACGGCGTGCTGGTCCAGGAACCCATCCGGGAAGCCGAACCCGCCGATCTCGCCCTCACGCTGACGAAGGCCCAGCTGCTCGAGCTGGTCGCCGGTCGGCAGCCGGAAGGCGTCGACCACCGGGGCGACCGCGGCACCCTCGGGCGCCTGATCGGCCTCGTGGACGAGCCCGACCCGAGCTTCCCGATCGTGACGCCCTGACCAGGACGGGCCGTTCTTGGAAGTCCCGTGTGGACAGAGGTGGAGATGAAGAGCCCCGGGGCCCGTTCGTCGGGCCCCGGGGCGGTCGTCGGCGATGGGCTCAGCCAACCGGTTTCGTCTCGGTGTCCTCGAACGCGTGGCGCAGCGCCGCTTCCTGCTCGTTGGACAGGTTCGTGTGGATGAGTTCGGCATGGCCGCCGGGGAAGCGCTCCTTGATCCGGTCCATCACCGCGTTGTCGCTGAGCAGGAACAGCGCCGAAGTGCCGGGCACGACCTTGTTCCGCGTCTCGTCGATGAAATCGTCATCGATGCCCGCATCGCGCAACGAGCCCGCCAGCGCCCCGGTCGCGGCCCCGATGGCGGCGCCGAGGATCGGCACGAAGAAGATCAACCCGAACAGCATGCCCCAGAACATGCCGCCGAGCGCGCCGGCCCCGGTCTGGTCGTGCAGCTGCCGCGTCTTCGGTTTCTTGGCCGACTCGGGCCACGTCACGGTGGCCGCGTCGTAGATGGTGATCAGCTGCTCCTTCTGCAGGGCCTGCAGCTTCTGCGCCGCTCCCTCGGCGCCTTCCGGGCTGTCGAACTTCCAGGCGGTCAAAGTGGCCATCGGTTCTCCTCGGACCTGAGCGATTCCACGCGGAGCCGGGCGAGCCCAGCCCGCCCAGTAGAACCGTCCACCCACCCCTACGCACCCCAACCGAAACCCGAAGGGGTGAATAGGGGCCGTGAGCCGGCGGCTCAGCGTTCGGTGACGGCGAGTTTCGCGCCGAGGGCGACGAACGCCGCCGCGAAGGTGCGGCGCATCCAGGCCAGCACCCGGGGGCGGCTGATCACGTGGTTGCGGATCGCGGCGGCGAACGCGCCGCAGGCGGCGAAGACCACGAACGTCATCAGCATGAACACGCCGCTGAGCTCGACCATGCGGACGAACGCGTTCGGCTCCGCGCTGCTCACGAACTGCGGCAGGAACGCGAGGAAGAAGATGGTGAGCTTCGGGTTGAGGATGTTCACCAGGATGCCGGAGGTGATCACCTTCGCCGCTGATCGCGGCTTCGTGTCCTGCTCCACCGTGAGTGCGCCCTTGTCGCGCAGCGTGCTCCACGCCATGTAGAGCAGGTACGCCACGCCGAGGTACTTGATGATCTGGAACGCCATGGCGCTGGCGTGCAGCAGCGCGGCGAGCCCGGTGATGGCCGCGACCATGTGCGGGACGATGCCGAGCGTGCAACCCACGGCGGCGATGATGCTGGCTCTGGCCCCGCGGGCGAGCCCGGCGGCCAACGTGTAGAGCATGCCGGTGCCCGGCGTCGCAACGATTACCAACGAAGTCAACAGAAATTCAACGCTCACGCGAGCCTTGCTACCACCTCGCAGTCGCCTGCGGCGACGCATTTTGTCGCACCGGCACGACGCTCGCTCTCACCCGTCCGTGTTGGCGTGCCGTGCGGGGCCGTCGGATAGCCGCTGTACTGCGAAAGGCGTTCGAGGCGTCCGCCGGGCCTCGGTTCTGGAGGTGGCTGGCATGAGCGGTCCTGACAACGGCGAGGTCCGGGCGAGTGGTGGTCGGCCGGGCCTCTCGCTCTTCGACCACGCGAAGATCGCCTGCGTGTACCTGCTGGTCGGGCTCGTCGCGGTGCTGGCGTACTCGGCCCGCGGCATGCTGGTCCTGATCTTCCTCGGTTTCTTCCTGGCGCTCGGCGTGGAACCGGTCATCGCCTGGCTGCATCGGCACGGCTGGCGGCGCGGTTTGGCCCTGCTGGTGCTGCTCCTGGGAATCGTGCTGCTCATCGGCGCGCTCGTGCTGCTCACGCTGGTGCCCGCCGTGGGGCAGTTCGGGCAGTTCGTTTCGGAGATCCCGGAGCTCGTCAGCGCCATCGCGGCGAAGCTCAGCGCCGATCCCGAGCTGCAGGCGCAGCTGAACGATCCGAGCGTGCACGACCAGCTGCAGGAGGCGATGGGCGCGGTCACGGGCGTCGTGACGAGCACCCTGGCGGCGGGATTCGCCGCGATCGGGGCGTTCTTCGGCGGCATCTTCGCCGCCTGCACCGCGGGAGCCCTGACGGTCTACTTCTCGCTGGCGATGCCCCGGATCAACGCCGCCGTGGAACGCGGCGCGTCGGCTCACGAAGGCCGGGCCGCGGCTCTGCGCTCCGCGATGGGTCGCGTCGGCGGCTACGTCACCGGGCAGGCCGCGGTCTGCCTGTGCGCCGGGGTCGTCTCCTACCTGTTCTTCCTCATCGCCGGCGTGCCCTACCCGGCGCTGCTGGCGCTGGTCGTCGCGCTGTTCGACGCGGTTCCGCAGGTCGGCGCGACGCTGGCGTCGGTGACGGGGATTCTCGCTGCCCTGAGCCAAAGCCTGACGCTGGCGGTGGTGACGCTGGTCTTCTTCTGCCTGTACCAGATGGTGGAGAACTACCTGATCGCGCCGCGCATCTTCGCGAAGACGGTGGAGCTGAGCCCACTCGGAGCGTTCGTGGCGATCCTGCTCGGCGCCGCGCTCGCGGGAGTCCTCGGCGCGCTGACCGCGCTCCCCATCGCGGCGGCCCTGAAGGTCCTCATCCGCCAGTTCCGCGCCGAACACACAGCAGACGGCCCGTGAGTCTTTTGGGCTGCCATGGCAGCCCAAAAGACTCACGGCACCGGCGTCAGTCCGCTTCCGCTGTTTCGTGGAGGTGGTGCCAGCGGAGGCCTTGGCCGGTCCGCCGCAGGACCGCCGTCGTTCTGCGCCGGGTCGTTCTGCCTTCGTGGTGGTGGGTTTCGCGGAAGTGGACCACCGCGAGATCCGCCGCGTCCGCCGCGGTGGTGATCTCGTCGACCTCGATGGTCAGGCCCGGCGCCGCGTTCCGGGCGCCGGCGAGGGCGCCGAAGAGGTCCTCCACCGTCATTGGCCTGCCATCGGTCGTGATCATGGTGAAGTCGTCGGTGTGCGCGGCCCGCAGCGCTTCCAGCACCGCGGGCCCGCAGTCCGTGCCCAGCCACTCCGCGAGCAGCCGGTGCACCCGCTCGACCTCGGCCGCGAGGTCGGCGCTCACCAGCCGCGCTCGCGCCACTCGGCGAGCTTGGCGCGCTCCGCGCCGAGCGTCGAGTCGTCGCCGTGGCCCGGGTAGAACCAGGTGTCGTCGGGCAGCTCGGCGAAGATCCGGTTCTCCACGTCGTCGATCAGCGACCGGAAGTTCTCCGGAGAGCTCGTCTTGCCCACGCCGCCGGGGAACAGCGAGTCGCCGGTGAACAGGTGCGGGTGCCCGTTCGGGTCGCGGTAGAGCAGGGCGATCGAGCCCGGCGTGTGGCCGCGCAGGTGGATCACCGACAGCTGGGCCTCGCCGACGGCGATGGTGTCGCCGTGCTGGACCAGGCGGTCCGGCGGCACCGGCAGCGCCTCGGCGTCGGCCGGGTGCGCCAGCGTGAAGCACCCGGTCTGGCCGGCGACGGCGCCCAGGGCCTGCCAGTGGTCGGCGTGCTGGTGGGTGGTCACGATCGTGCGCAGCCGCGGGCGCTGGGCGTCGTGGCCGAGCAGGTCGGCCAGCCGCTCCGAGTCGTTGGCGGCGTCGACCAGCAGCGCGTCGCCGGTGCGGCGGCACACCACCAGGTACGCGTTGTTGTCCATCGGGCCGACCGAGATCTTGGTGATGGTCAGCGCGTCTAGTTCGCGGCGCGCCGGGGCGCCGCCCGGTTCGACGTGTCCGCTGTACTGTCCTTGAGGCTCCACGGCCCGAGCCTAACGTCCCGTGCTCGTGGCCTCGGCGGATGATCGCCGGTCAGGCGGCCGCTCCTCTTGACGGCACCATCAGGCCGTAGATCACCAGCACGGACAGCGCGATCACCACCAGCGACCACAGCGGGAACGCCGCGAGGAACGCCAGGTGCGCGATCGCGCTCAGCGCGGCCAGCGCGATGCCGGTCATCCGCGCCCACATCTGCCCGTACAGGCAGCCGACGCCGGCCGCCACCTGCAGGACGCCCAGCGCCAGCCAGAACCAGCCCCACGCGGCGAAGTCGAAGACCAGCAGCTGAGCGGATCCGACGAGGTAGTAGGTGGGCCGGAACAGCGCGGTGATCCCACCGATGATGTTGAAGATGCCGATCATCGCGATCAGCGAGCCGGCGAACGCCAGCCACCCGGACATCGCGCCGGTGGGCTGGGCGGGCGCCATCGCCCACTGCTTCTGCTGCTCGGGCGCCGTGGTCTGTTCGGGCATCGTCCCCTCGGCCTTCGCCTGGGATTCGGGCCCGGTCTGCGGACTGGACATCGTGCACGCCCCCTCAATTTGCTCGATGACGTGTCCACCGCCAGAGTCGCCCATTCGGGGCATTCGCGCAGGGCGACCGGGCGCTCAGGCAGCCGGTTTCTCCAGGGTCGCCGACCGGCCGAGGCGCAGGCCCAGCATCGGGAAGACGAGCACGCTGATCATCGCCGCGCCGACCAGGGCGGAGGCGGTGCTCGGCGGCATCGCGCCGACTTCCGTGCCGATCGTGGTGATCACCACGACCATCGGCAGCGCCGCGGACCCCAGCAGCGCGAGCGTCCACCGAGGACTCCTCGGCAGGTCGCGGCGATGCAGGACGAGGATCGGGAGCCCGCGGATCACGAAGAACAGCACCAGGAACACCGGCAGCAGCGCGAACGCGCTCGGCGTCGCCAACAACGCCGCCAGGTCGTAGTTCATGCCGCTGACCACGAAGAACAGCGGGATGAACAAGCCGAAACCGATGGCCTCGATCTTGCCCTCCACCACGGTGCCCTCGTCGGGGTCGCCGGCGTCGAGGAACAGCCGCACCACGAGCCCGGCGACGAAGGCGCCGAGGAGCACGTCGAGACCGAGGGCACCGGCGATCCACAGCATCAGGACGACCACGACCATGCACAGCCGCACCGCGAACTGCACGCTGGTGCCCAGCGTGGTGCGGATCAGCCGGCTGATGCGCTCCGAGCGCCGGTTCGCCGCCACCCACAGCATCCGGGCCGCCGCCAGCCCGAACGCGGCCAGGAACAGGATCGTGCGCAGCGGGTTCTGGTCGTTGAGCAGCAGCGCCACCGCGAGGATCGGGCCGAACTCGCCGAGCGCCCCGATCGCCAGCACCCGGATGCCCAGCGGCGTGCCGAGCAGGCCCGCGTCGCGCACCATCGGCAGCGTGGTGCCCAGCGCGGTGGTGGTCAGCGCCAGGCCGACGATCAGCGACGAGTACGAGAAGCCGTGCACGAGCGCCCCGAAGCCCAGGCCCAGGACCAGCGAGACCAGCCAGCCCACCGTCGCCAGCCGCATCGGCTTGCCGCGCACCTCGCCGAGCTTGAGCTCGTAGCCGGCCAGGAAGATCAGCATCGCCAGGCCGAAGTCGGCGAGGAAGCCGATCACGTCGTCCTCGCGGGCCCAGCCGAACACCTGCGGCCCGATGAGGATGCCGAGCAGGATCTCCAGCACCACGGAGGGGATCGCGATCCAGCGGCTCAGCCGGTCGCTCAGCAGCGGGGCGAGCGTGGCGGCGGCCTTCCCCCGAACGTGGCGACAGCGCGCCCGCTACGGTTCAGGATGGGCGTTTTGCCTGGTCAGGTGCCGTGCGCATTTTGTGCTGCTATGGCGACACAAAGTGCGCACGGGTGGTGAGCTGCGGAAACGCGCGTGCTCAGAGCCAGTCCGGGAGGTCCGGGAAGTCACCGTCCAGGCGCTCCGAGCCGGTCCGGCCCAGCAGCCAGCCGAGCATCGGGCCCGGCTCGCCGCGCACCCGGCTCGGCGGCTCGGTGGTGCCGCGCAGGTCCCAGGTCCGCCGGTGGTCGCCGAAGTCGACCTCCACCGACAGCGCGGGCACGTCCGGCCGCCCGCCGAACTGCTGCACCGCGTCCTCCAGCAGCTGCTCCGCGTCCGGCCGCGGGATGTCGTCGAAGTCCACGTCGTGATCGAGGTCGACCAGGTGCACCCAGACCTCCAGCAGCCGCAGCCGCAGCATGTGGTGCGCCGGCATCGGGTCGCCGACCGCGTCGGCGATCTCCGCGGTCCACGCCGCGTCCGGCAGCGTGCGGGCGGCGTGCGCGAAGCGGTCGCAGGACGCCGCCAGGTCCTCCAACAACAGCCGGTGGCTGCGCCCCGCGCCTTCGGCGATGGCCTCGTCCCGGTCGTCGCCGCTGGCGTACATCGCGTGCTCGATGCCGGTCCGCGCCCAGATCAGCAGGTTGACGAACCCGTCCGCGTTGCGCGCCAGGTGCGTTATCACGTGCGCCCTGCTCCACCTGGGCAGCAGGCTGGGCTGGCGCACGGCCAGCTCGTCGAGTCCGGCGACGGTGTCCAGCAGCCGGCTGCTGGCGCTGTCGATGGCGGTCAGCTGGGCCGTGATCTGGTGGGCGAGTTGCGCGGCGGCCGCCGGTTGCGCAGTGCTGCGGCCACCGGTCCCGAGGGCGATATCAGCCATGAGGTCAACCTCTGCGTGCAGGAGGGGATTTCGTGACCGGTGAGACATCGAGCTTAATTGCGCAGGCCACAGCCGCGACAGTGCCCATTCCGGGGGAATTTGCGTATCGTCGGAAGCGTCGCGGTTGACCTCCCCGTGTGTCACTCGTTCGGGTGCGGGGAGGTTGTTGCGCGGGCTGCGCGCCGCACGCGATCCGGGGCTGTCAGAGGCCCCGAATAGCATGGGCGGGCGACGTCGCGTACCTGCCGATGCACTGCCTGCAGCCGGCGCGCGTCCACGTCAACACAAGAACTTTTCGAAGGGATCACCGTGGCTGACCGCCTTGTCGTTCGCGGCGCCCGTGAGCACAACCTGCGCGGGATCGACCTGGACCTGCCCCGAGACAGCCTGATCGTGTTCACCGGGCTGTCCGGCTCCGGGAAGTCGAGCCTGGCCTTCGACACCATCTTCGCGGAGGGGCAGCGCCGCTACGTCGAGTCGCTGTCCGCTTACGCCCGCCAGTTCCTAGGCCAGATGGACAAGCCCGATGTGGACTTCATCGAGGGCCTGTCTCCGGCGGTGTCGATCGACCAGAAGTCCACCAGCCGCAACCCGCGGTCGACGGTGGGCACCATCACCGAGGTCTACGACTACCTGCGGTTGCTGTACGCGCGCGCGGGCAAGCCGCACTGCCCGACGTGCGGCGAACCGATCAGCAAGCAGACCCCGCAGCAGATCGTGGACCAGGTGCTGGAGATGCCCGACCGGGCCAAGTTCCAGGTGCTGGCCCCGGTGGTGCGCGGCCGCAAGGGCGAGTACGTCGACCTGTTCGAGCAGCTGCAGTCGCAGGGTTACGCGCGCGCCCGCATCGACGGCGTGGTGCATCCGCTGGATGCCCCGCCGAAGCTGAAGAAGCAGGAGAAGCACGACATCGCGGTGGTCATCGACCGCCTCACCGTGAAGGCCGGCGCGAAGCAGCGGCTGACCGACTCGGTGGAGACCGCGCTGCGACTGGCCGACGGGCTGGTGCTCATCGAGTTCATCGACCTCGACGAGGACGACCCGAACCGGGAGCGGAAGTTCTCCGAGAACCTGGCCTGCCCCAACGGCCACCCGCTGGGCGTGGACGAGCTCGAACCGCGGTCGTTCTCGTTCAACTCGCCCTACGGGGCGTGCCCGGAGTGCGTGGGCCTGGGCATCCGAAAGGAGGTCGACCCGGAGCTGGTCGTGCCGGACGAGGAGCTGTCGCTGGCCGACGGCGCGATCGCGCCGTGGGCGGGCGGGCACACCGCGGAGTACTTCACCCGGCTGCTGACCTCGCTGTCGGAGGCCATCGGCTTCCGGATGGACGCGCCGTGGCGGCAGCTGTCCACCAAGGTCAAGAAGGCGGTGCTGCACGGCACCACCGACCAGGTGCACGTCCGGTACAAGAACCGCTACGGACGGACCCGCTCCTACTACGCCAACTACGAGGGCGTCATCCCGTTCCTGGAGCGGCGGCTGGAGCAGACCGAGTCCGACTACGCCCGCGAGAAGTACGAGGGCTACATGCGGGACGTGCCGTGCCCGGCCTGCGACGGCACCCGGCTCAAGCCGGAGATCCTGGCCGTGACGATGGAGAACGACGAGCGCGGCGAGCTGTCCATCGCCGAGGTCAGCGCGCTGAGCGTGCGCGAGTGCGCCGCGTTCCTGAACGGGCTGGTGCTCGGCCCGCGCGAGCAGATGATCGCCGGGCGGGTGCTCAAGGAGGTGCAGGCGCGGCTGGGCTTCCTGCTCGACGTCGGCCTGGACTACCTGTCGCTGGACCGCGCGGCCGGGACGCTCTCCGGCGGCGAGGCGCAGCGCATCCGGCTGGCGACGCAGATCGGTTCCGGCTTGGTCGGCGTGCTCTACGTGCTGGACGAGCCGTCGATCGGGTTGCACCAGCGGGACAACCACCGGCTGCTGGAGACGCTCAGCCGCCTGCGGGACCTGGGCAACACGCTGATCGTCGTCGAGCACGACGAGGACACCGTGCGCAGCGCGGACTGGGTGGTCGACATCGGCCCCGGCGCGGGCGAGCACGGCGGCCAGGTCGTCCACAGTGGACCGTACAAGAAGCTGCTGGAGAACAAGCAGTCGCTCACCGGCGCCTACCTGGCGGGGCGCAAGCAGATCCCGCTGCCCGAGGTGCGGCGCCCGCGCGACCGCAAGCGGCAGCTGACCGTGGTCGGGGCGCGCGAGCACAACCTGTGCAAGATCGACGTGTCGTTCCCGCTGGGCTGCCTGGTGGCGGTCACCGGCGTCTCCGGGTCGGGCAAGTCGACGCTGGTCAACGACATCCTCGCGTCGGTGCTGGCGAACAAGCTCAACGGCGCCCGGCAGGTGCCCGGCCGGCACACCCGGATCAAGGGCCTGGAGCACGTCGACAAGCTGGTGCAGGTCGACCAGTCGCCGATCGGCCGCACCCCGCGGTCGAACCCGGCCACCTACACCGGCGTGTTCGACCACATCCGCAAGCTGTTCGCGGCGACGACCGAGGCGAAGGTGCGCGGCTACCTGCCGGGCCGGTTCTCCTTCAACGTCAAGGGCGGCCGGTGCGAGTCGTGTGCGGGCGACGGCACGCTGAAGATCGAGATGAACTTCCTGCCGGACGTGTACGTGCCGTGCGAGGTGTGCAAGGGCGCCCGGTACAACCGGGAGACCCTGGAGGTGCACTACAAGGGCAAGACGATCGCCGAGGTCCTCGACATGCCGATCGAGGAGGCCGCGTCGTTCTTCGAGCCGATCAACGCCATCCACCGGCACCTGAAGACGCTGGTGGACGTGGGGCTGGGCTACGTGCGGCTCGGGCAGCCGGCGCCGACGCTCTCCGGCGGTGAAGCGCAGCGCGTGAAGCTGGCCAGCGAACTGCAGAAGCGGTCCACCGGCAAGACGGTCTACATCCTCGACGAGCCGACGACGGGCCTGCACTTCGAGGACATCCGCAAGCTGCTCGGCGTGATCAACGGCCTGGTGGACAAGGGCAACACGGTGATCGTGATCGAGCACAACCTGGACGTCATCAAGACGTCGGACTGGGTGCTGGACATGGGCCCGGAGGGCGGCTCCGGCGGCGGAACGCTGGTGGCCGAGGGTACCCCGGAGGAGCTCGCGGAGATCGACGAGAGCCACACGGGCCGCTTCCTCGCCCCGGTGCTGTCCGGAGACTGATCTCATCGACGCGCGGGGCACCCTCGGTCGGCAATCCGGCCGAGGGTGCCCCGCGCATTTCATCCGCGCCGCTGGGTTCTGGTCGGGAAGGCGGGTCAGTCGAGCAAGCCCGCTTCGCGCAGCCACGTTTCGGCCTCCGAGGCGGCGTCCGGCACTTCTTCGCCCCGAACAGCCAGGCCGGTGCCGATGGTGGCGTGCGGTGCGGAGGAGGCGTAGTCGCGCTCGACTGTGCCGAGTCCGCTCATCGCGTGGGTGGTGAACGGCAGAATCGTCTTCCCGGTGAAGTCGAGGCTTTCGACGAAGGTCGACATGATCATGGGTGCCCGGACGTTCCAGATTCCGCTGCCGAGGAGCACGATCTCGTACTTGTCCATGTCCGGCAGGGGATTCGTGATTTCGGGTCGGGCATCGGCATTCTGTTCGCGAACGTTGCGCGCCACGGTGTCGTCGTAGCCGTCCGGGTACGGGTCGGCCGCTTCGATGCGGTACACCTCGCAATCGATGCGGTCGCCGATCATCCGGGCGAGCGCTTCCGTGTTCCCGACGGTCAGGGTGCGGCGGCCGCCGTAGTAGTAGTTCTCGCCGGCGCGGGAGAAGTACGCCAGCAGCGTTCTGGTTTCAGTCGGTTTCGGCATCGTGGTGGCGTTTTCTGCGTCCGGGGTCGATCGGGGTAGTGCGGGCGAGCATCCGCCGAGGACGGCGGTCGCGAGGCCCGCGCTGGCGCGGATGAGCGAGCGGCGGTTCAGCGAAACCGGCATGCGCGCCTCCTCGGGTGGGGCGGGTTGGTGGTCAGTCGATGCGGCGGGTGCCGAGCTGGCGGACCCAATCGGGGTCGCGGTGGTCGAAGAACTGCGACTGCGCGGTGTCGAGGGTGGCGATCCGGGTCATCTCGTCGTGGGTGAGGGTGAAGTCGAAAACGGCGATGTTCTCGGCCATTCGGTCCGGGCGCACGGACTTGGGAATGGCCACGACGCCGCGCTGCACCAGCCAGCGCAGGACGATCTGGGCGACGGACTTTCCGCGTGCGTGGGCGATCGCGGTGAGGGTGGGGTCGTTGAAGAGGTTGTTCCGGCCCTCGGCGAACGGGCCCCAGGACTCGATCTGGACGCCCAGCTCCCGCATCCGCAGCTGGTAGTCCTGGCGCTGGTGGAACGGGTTGACCTCGACCTGGTTGACCGCCGGGGTGATCTCGTTCTGGGTGATCAGATCCACGAGCCGGTCGAGCGGGAAGTTCGACACCCCGATCGCCCGGATGCGGCCTTCCTCGTGGAGTCGTTGCATGGCCCGCCACTCGCTGTAGTAGTCGCCGTAGGGCTGGTGGATCAGGTACAGGTCGAGGTAGTCCAGCCCGAGCCGGTCGAGGGAGGCGGCGAATGCGCGTTCGGTGTTGCCCTCGCCGGCGTCCTGGACCCAGAGCTTGGTGGTGACGAACAGGTCCTCGCGGGGGATGCCGCTGTTCTTGATCGCGCGTCCGACGGCTTGCTCGTTGCGGTACGCCGCGGCGGTGTCGATCAGGCGGTATCCGGCGGCGAGGGCGTCGGTGACGGCTTGTTCTGTCCGGTCATCGGGAATTTGGTAGACGCCGAAGCCGAGGATCGGCATGGCGATGCCGTTGTTCAGGGTGACTGTCTGCACGGATGTGCTCCTTCGGTTGAGAATTCGGTTCGCCGTTCAGTTGCGGGTGCGGTGCCGCGCGGCGATCCCGGCGGGAACGATCAGGGTGAGCACGGCGGCGAGGGCGATGGTGAGCATGGCGGTGCCGCCGGCGTAGGCGTCGATGACGCGGTGGGCGAGGGTGGCAGCGCCGGCGGACGCGGCGGTGAGGATCGCGATCCCGAGGGTGCTGCCCAGCTGGTGCGCGGTGTTGACCACCCCAGAGGCCGCACCGGCGTCCTCGGCTCGCGCGCCGGCGATCCCGGCGGCGGTGAGCGGGCCGAATGCCAGGCCCTGCCCGAGGCCGATGAGGATCATCGGCAGAGCCACACCGGCCAGGTACGAGGTCTCCGCGGTCAGCCGCGTCATCCACGCCATGCCGGCGAGGACGAGGGCGAGCCCCGCGACCAGCAGCGGCGCGTTGCCGAATCGGCGAGTCAGCCGTGGCACCGGGAGCGACGAGGCGAACTGGACGGCGGTCATCGGCAGGAAAGCGAGCCCGGCCTGCAGCGGATTCCAGTGGTAGACGCCCTGCAGGAACTGGGTGGTGAAGAAGAAGAACGCGATCATGGTCCCGGCGAACAGCAGGCGTGCGATCGCCGCGCCGGAGCGTTCCCGGTTCGCGAAGATCCGCAACGGCATGATCGGCTGCTGCGCCCGCCACTCGTTGACCACGAACACCGCCAGGACCGCCACGCCGATGCCGGCCGGGGCGAGGCTCAACGGGGAAGCCCAGCCCTGCTTGCCCGAGTTGACGATCCCGTACACCAGGGCGCCCATGCCGATGGTGGATGTGATCGCGCCGAGCAGGTCGAACCGGCCGCGCACGGGGCGGTTCGCGGGCAGGAATCGCAATGACGCCAGGATCATCACCACGGCGATCGGCACGTTGATGAAGAACCCGGCCTGCCAGGACACCCGGTCGGCCAGCGCTCCGCCCACGACGAGGCCGAGGCTTGCGCCGATGCCGGCGGTGGTGCCGAACGCGGCGACGGCGCGGGTTCGTTCGCGCCCCGCCGGGAAGTTCGCGGTGATCAGCGCCAGCGAAGACGGTGCGACCACCGCGGCCCCGATGCCCTGGAACGCGCGGGCGGCGATGATCCACCACGCCGTCTGCGCGGTGCCGACCAGGAGCGATGCGAGCCCGAACAGCGCCACGCCCACGATGAACACGCGCTGCCTGCCGAGGAGATCGCCCATGCGCGCGCCGAGCAGCAGCAGCCCGCCGAACACCAGCGTGTACGCGTTCTGCACCCACGACAGCGCCGTGGGCGACAGGTTCATGCCGACCGCGATCTGGGGCAGCCCGGTGAAGATGATCGAGTTGTCGAGCACGATCATGAAGTAGCCGACCAGGACGATCGCGAGGATCGCGCCCGATCGCCGGGGCGCCGCCGAGGCGGTCGGGATCGACGTGGTGGGGGCATGTGCTGGTGTCACGCCACCAGTTCAGCTCCGAACGTGCGGGCGCGGGAGTGACCGATGTTCCGTGTACTGGCAGTCACTCCTTCACACCGGAGCCGCGACGTACCGTTGGCGGCATGGCGAACCAATCCGAGGTGCGCGAATTCCTCCGCACTCGCCGCGCGCGAGTCACGCCGGAGCAGGCGGGCATCATCTCGAGCGGGCACCGCCGAGTCCCCGGCCTGCGGCGGGAGGAGGTCGCGCTGCTCGCCGGGGTGAGCATCGACTACTACGCGCGGATGGAACGCGGCAACCTCACCGGTGTCTCCGACGCCGTCCTGGACAGCCTCGCACGCGCACTCCGGCTCGACGAGGCCGAGACCGAACACCTCCGCGACCTCGCCCGCGCGGCGCAGCCGATGCGGCGTCGCAAGCACACGAGCGACCAGACCGTGCGGCCGAGCCTGCAACGGTTCCTGGATGCGATCACCGGCACGCCGACGTGGGTCCGAAACCAGCGGATGGATTTCGTCGCCGCGAATCCCCTCGGTCGCGCCCTGTACGCGCCGGTCCTGGACGATCCGTCGAACCAGGGCAACAACGCCCGCTTCATGTTCCTCAACCCCGCCGCGCGGAACTTCTACCCGGACTGGGAGCAGGGAGCAGATGACATCGTCGCCACCCTTCGCACCTACGCCGGCCGCAATCCGCTCGACAAGGGCCTGACCGACCTGATCGGGGAACTCGTCACCCGCAGCGACGCGTTCCGCACCCGGTGGGCGGCGCACAACGTCCGCTTCCACCGCACCGGCATCAAACGCGTCCACCACCCCGACGTCGGCGACCTCGAACTCGCATACGAAGCGATGGAACTCCCGGACAGTCCGGGGTGGACGATGTTCGGGTACACCGCCGAACCGGGCTCCCCGACCGAGGAACGCATCCGGCTCCTCGGCAGCCTCGCCGCGACCGACACGTGGGAAGCCAACAACGTGCCCGAGTGAAGCCATCACCGCGCGCCCGGCAGCGTTGGTCTGCCGTGTCGGGTTCGTTACTCGGGCCGATTAGGTTCGGGGCATGGTGCAGAACGAGTTCTCGGTTTCCGGCAGCGTGGTCGTGCAGGCTCCGCCGGAGGCGGTTTTCGCCGTGCTTGCCGATCCGCGCAAGCATTCGGTCATCGACGGCTCCGGCACGGTGCAGGGGGAGATGAGCGGCCCGGAGCGGCTGGTGCTCGGCTCCAAGTTCGGGATGCGGATGCGCAAGGGCGTCGGCTACCGGATCACCAACACCGTGGTGGAGTACGAGGAGAACCGGCTGATCGCGTGGCGGCACATGCTGCCCGGCAGGTGGCGGTACGAACTGGAGCCGGCCGGCGACTCGGCGACGAAGGTGACCGAGACCTACGACTACACGACGATGCTGCCGAAGCTGATCGCGCGCACCAGCCTGCCGAAGCAGAACCAGCGGTCGATCGACGCCACCCTGCAGCGCCTCAAGACCCATGTGGAGGGCGAGCAGGGCTGACTCCGCGAACACCTCCCCACCTGCGGAAAGTAGGTGTCTGAATGGCATCTACTTGACAGCATGGAAAGTAGTTGCGAGCCTGGCATCATGAACGAGATGCAGGTGGATGCCGCCGCGCAGCTGGCGCGGGCGGACCGGTTGGGGGCCGAGGCTCGTCGCGGCGGGCGCTGGTACGTGCGATACCTGGTGGTGTTCGGAATCGCTTCCTTCGCCATGGCGGCGGCTTTCGCGTTCGTGGACAGCTCGACCGCGGTCATCGTGACGATGCCGCTGTGGATCGCGTTCGTCGTCGGCATCTCCGTGTGGTCGGCCACCCGCAAGGTGGGGCTGCGCGGTTTCGGGTCGCTCCACGGCATGGTCATGCTGGCGTGGACGCTGGCCTGGATCACGACCGTCGTCGTCGGCGGCAACTGGATGCCCGACGTGTGGCAGTGGTGGCTCGGCGGCGGGATCGCGATGGCTGCGATCGCATTCGTGGGCGCGGGTGTCGCGCACCGCCGGAGCCGAGGATGAGCGGGGGAGCGCACCCGCGGCATCAGCTGGACGAGCTCATCCACTCGCCGGTGCGGTTCTCCATCGCCGCGACGCTCGCGGCGGTCGACCAGGCCGAGTTCAAGTACGTGCGCGACATCGTCGAGGTCAGCGACTCGGTGCTCTCCAAGCAGGTGTCGACGCTGGAGGGCGCGGGCTACGTCAAGGTGAAGAAGGGGTACGTCGGCAAGCGTCCCCGAACCTGGCTCAGCCTCACCGCGAAGGGCCACCGCGCGTACGAGGCGCACCTGGCGGCGCTGAAGGCGATCACCGGGCAACCGGTTGCGGAGCCGGTCGAAGAGTTGCCATGAGTGCCGGATCGCAGCGGAACTCGACCCGACCGCGGAAGCCAGGTTGCCGACGATGCAGCTCGGCGTCGTCGTCCGGGTAGCAGGCGCAGTCCGCGGTGAAGGCGAGCTCGTCGCATGGTGAAGCCCTTCTTCTGCCATGGCATGGGAATTCGACAGCTAATGCTGGGCAAGGCCACGCGCCCCAGTCCGGGGATTCTGAGACGCGAAAAAGCGAGTTCCGGCGCCGAGAACCGCAGGTCAGCACCGCGTATTCGAAGCAGATCGAATACGCGGTGCTGCTGCCGGCCACCGCAGGCCGTCCACGGTGTAGCGATCTGGTCGTCAGTCGCCGCCGCGGGTTCGGCGGGTTGACCTCTCACGGGATTCCGGCGAGGAATTCCGCACTGGGCATGTGGTCTCCGTCCATCCACAGTGGACTTCCGGCCACGTCGTCGTGGAACACTAATGGATGCCGAAGTTGTGAATCGCGTCGACACCACCCGAGCCGAGCGAGCCCCCGACGGCCCACGGCGTGGTGTGGACGTGTCCGCCGCCGTCGAACTGGACCGAGTACTTGCCTTTCTGGGTGAGATCGGCGAAGCGGTAGTACCCATTCTCGTCGGTGAGAGCCGAGATCGTCGAACCATCGCTGGTCAAACCTAGAGATACCTTGAAGCCGGCTGCGCCGGGCTCGTCGGGTTGCTGCTGACCATCTCCATTCAGGTCGAAGAAGCCGACTCCGGACACCGAGCTGGCTCGTTCTTCGGCATAAGCCGGCAATCCGATGGCAGTGACCAGCAATGGGGCCGCGACCAACGCGGCCAGGACTCGTCGCACAGGATCCTCCTCAGCAGTGGACGGCGAATGGGCCGTCATGGACATGTCCCGTCCGAAGACCGCCACGATGCGGCCGGTCTTCACCCATGCGACGCGCGTGACGGCCCGAGGTTGCCCGCATCGGTGGAGAATCTTCAAGGCGTGCTCCCGAGCGTGATCAAGGAAACGTAGCGCGCAGACCCCCGGATTTATCCGTGGGGTTAGCGCGTCAACCTCGCGCTCGGCGCGTTCAGCGGTAACCTCGCCAATGTTAGATAGCTTCGTGCTGCATAGTGTTGAGCATGGCCGTCACGCTGCGCTCGAACGCGAACGTCATCTTCCAGTGCGCGTTCCATGTGGTGTGGTGCCCGAAGTACCGGCGCCGGGTCATCGGTGGCCGAATGGAAGAACGCTTGAAGCAAGTCATCCGCGAAGTAGTCGACGAGAAGGGAGCGTGGCTCGTGGAGCTGGAAACCATGCCCGACCACGTTCACCTTCTCGTTGAGGTCGACCCGCAGTACGGCGTTCACAAGCTGGTCAAGGCGATTAACGGCCGCTCGTCGCGTGTGCTGCGAGAAGAGTTCCCGTGGCTGCGGTCGAAGCTGCCGACCCTGTGGACCAACAGCTACTTCGTGGCCACGGTCGGAGGCGCTCCACTGTCGGCGATCAAGCGCTACGTCGAACAGCAGAAGGCGCGGTGACGCCCAATGCTGGCTGGTCGCCGCTACAAACTCGCCCTCACGCCTGAGCAGGCGGAATCCACCGAGACTATCGGCAACATCTGCCGATCGGTGTGGAACACCGCTCTGGAACAGCGCCGTGCGTATCGCGGCCGGGGCGCGTGGATCAACTACAACGAACAGGCCAGGCAGCTCGCCGACGCCAAAACCGAGCACGACTGGCTCAAGACCGCTCCGTCACATGTGCTGCAACAGACCCTCATGGACTTGGATCGGGCGTGCCGGGAGCACGGCACGTTCCGTGTGAAGTGGCGCTCAGGACGTCGGTGGTCGCCGTCGTTCCGGTTCCCCGCCGGGAAACAAATCACCGTTGAACGCCTTGGACGCAAGTGGGGCCGGGCGAAGCTGCCGAAACTCGGGTGGGTGAGGTTCCGCTGGTCCCGCCCACTCGGCGGCACGGTGCGCTCGGCGACGGTGTCCCGAGACGGCGCGCACTGGTACGTCTCGTTCCTCGCCGAAGACGGTGCCACCACCCCCGAACAGCACGCTGCACCCCACAGCGCGGTCGGTGTCGACCGGGGCGTAGCCGCTGCTGTGGCCACCAGCAACGGCGATCTGTTGGACCGCGAATTCCGTACCTCTGGTGAGGCCAATCGGTACCGTCGCCTTCAGAGGAAACTCGCCCGCCAGAAGCGAGGCTCGGCAAACCGCAAGAAGACTCTCGCTGCGATGCGGCGCATCAAGCGCCGCGAGACCGACCGGCGCGACGACTTCTGCGCCAAGACCGCCCACCAGCTCGCCACATGCAACGCGCTGGTAGTCATCGAAGACCTGCGCACGAAGAACATGACCCGCTCGGTCAAGGGAACCACCGAGGAGCCCGGCCGCAACGTGCGCCAGAAGGCCGGGTTGAACCGCGCCATCCTCGATAAGGGCTGGCACAAGCTCCAGCTCGCCGTTGAGAACGTTGCCCGTTGCACGGGCACCCAGCTCGTGAAGATCCCCGCCGCGTACACGTCACAGACGTGCTCAGTATGCCGTGCCGTGGCTCCGGAATCGCGTGAGAGCCAAGCGCGGTTCCGGTGCACCTGGTGCGGTCACGCTGAGCACGCCGACGTCAACGCCGCTAAGAACATCCTCGCCGCCGGACGAGCGGTGACAGCCTGTGGAGACCTCGCCGCTGGGCGGTCTGTGAAGCAGGAACCAGCGGAAGGCCGCGAGGTCACGCCGCACCAGCCAGCGCTAGAGCTGGTTGGAATCCCCCGCCTTTAGACGTGGGGAGGAAGTCAACGTCTCCCAGATGCGTCCCTGGTTCCATAGGGCATTGCTGGGAGCCGCCAGCCCGTGGCGAGCTGGTCTCGGTGGGCAGGGCGAGCCAGGCGAGGTGATTTCGCGTGACCCACGTTCGTGCTGTTGAGCGAGCGTTCCGCGCGGGAGTCAGAAATGGTGATCCACGGCCAGCACAACATTGATCGCATGGAGGTATCGATGCGTCGAAAGCTCACTTGGCTCGCGGCTGTCGCCGGGGTGGCGGCCCTTGTCCTGCTGGAAGCAACCGGGGTCGCCAGCGCGGCCGGGGACCCCATCACCGGCATCCTGGGCGGACTGAAGCTTCCGCTGCTGGGGGGCTAGTGCCCGGCACTTGCATTACCGGGAACAGATGGGCGTTTGCTCCGGGGTTCTGCCGCAGTGCATCACCGGCCGCGAAGCCACGAAGCGCTGCTCAAGCAAGACATCTGCATTCCCTGACTCCGTCGGCGCTGTCAGTGGTGCGTGGCATGCTCTTGCGCGCTCGGGCGCTCGGCCGGGGTGAGCGTGGTGGAGGTGCGGGTGTTCGGGTCGTTGCCCCGGCCGGTGAAGGTGTTGTTGGGCGTGCGAGTCCTCAACCAGTTGGGCGCATACGTGCTGGCATTCCTGGCCGTGCTGGCCGGTCCCGATCTGGCGGCCGTGGCGCTTGCGGTCTTCGGGGTAGCCGCGCTGATCTCGCGATGGGCCGGTGGCCTGTTGCTTGACAAGCTTTCGCCCCGCACAGTGATCGCGTCGGGATTGACCGCGACCGGGGCCGCGCTGCTGATCTTGGCAGCGGCACAAAGTCCGGCGCAGGTGGTCGTCGCGGTCGCACTGGTCGGGCTGGCATTTGAGATCTACGAACCGGCATCCCAGGAATTGCTGGCTCGCCTCACCGAGGGCGATCAGCGTCAGGACGCCTATGCGCTGCTGGGCACGTCCCTGGTGGCGGCGGGCGCGATCGGTGGGGTGCTGGCCGCGGTGGTTCTTCCGCTGGGCGTTCGCTGGCTGATGGTCGTTGACGGAGTCACCTGTGTCGCTGCCGCGGTGGTCACCATGGCGTTCCTGGGCAGGGAAACTGCGCAGATGACCACGCCGGGGCAGGAGCGGGGGCACCCCGGTGCTCGTTGGCGTCCTTCGGCGCTTCTGGTGACGCTGACGCTGGCGGGAACCGCGTTCGCCTTCGGCTATCTGGCCGTTCTGATGTTCATGCCATTTGTGCTGCTGCAGCAGGGGGCTCCGGCCTGGCTGCCTGGCCTGACTCTGACTGGTTCGGCTCTGCTGGTCCCGCTGGTCGTCCGCCTGACGCGCACGCCGGTGAATGCCTTGTCGCACACGATGGCGCTGGCCTGCGGGACGACTCTGCTGGGCGTGCTGGCCTTGGTGATGGTGCTCGGCGACGGCCTCGTGGCCATCATCTCGGCCTACCTCGGGTGGGTGGCGGTGAACAGCGTGCTGCTGGGCCGTTGGCAGGCGATGATCGCCGAGATCGCTCCGGCAGCTGAGCGCCCCCGCTGGTTCGCCTTCCACGGCTCGTCGTGGGGCATCGCACAGCCGGCAGTTCCTGCAGTCGTGGCTGTGGCCGCTGGCATAGCGGGCGGTACCGGTGCCGCCGCGTTCCTGACCGCCGCGGTTGCCTTCCTGGCCGTGCCGCTACTTCTGACCACCACCCCCTGGCTGATCCCGATGACCGGCAGCAGAACGCGTTAGAGGAATTCCTGGTTGTGGCGCACATCCGGGCATTCGTCGGGGGTGAATGCCTCGACCCAGAGGTGCAGGCGGTCGGTTTGCCGGGGGAAGTCCTGGTAGACGCTGTTTCCTTGGCACAGCGCGTCCAGGTTGGTGACGAAGTCGTGGTCGATGTGCCGGTCGTCACCGACGTGCCCGATGCCGGTTTCGGTGCCGATCAAGCGGATCGCGCTCGGGTGTGCGTGCCTGCGGGTCATGGAGGCGATCCAGTTGGCGGCGTCTTCGGGTGCGAGGAGTACGAGGGCGGGTTTTCCGGCTAGCCGTTGTGCCCGGGTGGTGTGGTCGACCGCGGTACGGCAGTAGATTTCGGCGTAGGCGTGCCAGTGCACGTGTCGATTTCGCCACTCATCCGGGTCCAGCAATCGCGAAACTCCTTGCATTTAAGCGTGATCGCCCCGCTTTCATTCGAGTGGTGTTGGTTGGCCGGCCGGTGCGTTACGGGGGATCCGCACCGGCCGACCGTCCTGCGCCGCCGCTTTCCTCGGAGGGCGTTTCAACGGCGGCGAGGTTTGGGGATGCTCTCTTTGGCTTTCGCCAGGCAATCGGGGCACCGGTTGCGGAAGGTGGTGGGGTGACCGGGTTCGGCCCACATCACTGGTGCCCCGCACGCGCCGTGCGTGTCGCGGTGCTGGGTGACGACGTGGGTCTCCAGGTCACGGAGGCTGGTTCCGGGCAACCAGCGCGGGTAGATCTCGAAAACGTTGCTGGGGCTGGTCATTCCTGCACCCGCTTCCGGGTGCCCGGGGTGGGGTCGGCCACCTGCGCGGTAGGGGCCGACCCCACGTTCCCGCCTCGCGCCGCGTTGGGGGAGGGGTGCGCGTCGCGTTCAGCGGGAGACGTCGCGCGTGTGCTGATCCGCCACCGCAGCAGCAGTCCGGAGCCGTAGAGCACAGCCCGCAGCAGGACGGTGAACAGAATCAGCAACCATTGCGACATGCTTTTGCTGTCGTCGGCCGCTTACGTCTGATGAACGGGTTGCGTTCGATGTGCATGGCGCGTGCATAGAGCACGCATGGACTTATGTCGCGTGCGGCGCGAGGACCGTCAGCAGGTCTTGCAGCGTTGAAGGGGCGCCGTTGCGGCGAGCCGAGGTCGCGGCGGTGTGGATTCGTCGAGCCGCACGAGCTGAGGACACGTGATTGGCGAGCGCGTGCACCTCGGCCGCCGCTTGTTCCGCTTCTGCCCAGCTGGCCACCTCGACAAGGGCGTTGACCAGGTTCGCTGCGCCGATGAACCGCGCCCACCTAAAGCGGGGTGCGGTGCGGTCCAGGACCGCGTTGTAGCAGTCCACGGCGCGGGATGGTTCGCCGACCGCGCGCCACATTCCGCCTTCGTGGGCTTTCAGTTCGTGGTCGTTGACCCACCAGGCCCAATCGGGGTCGGTGCTCTGCACGCTGCTGGAAAGGTCCGACTGAGCGCGGTGCATCACTGCGAACGCGCGGTGGTCGCCCAGGTCGGCGGCTGCGCGGGCGTGGCGCATCCCGGTCATGACGCGGAGGCGTGGGGACAGGTTGAACGTCTCCATCAGTTGCACCGTGCGCAGTGCCTCCCGGGGCCTTCGGGTCTCCTGCGCTTGCATCGCCATGTTTCCGAGCAGGAACAGTTCCATGTTCCGGTCCCCGGCGAGTCGGGAGAGGTGCAGCGCCTCCAGGTTCAGGTTCCTGGCGTTGTCGTACTGCATGGCGTCGAACGCCAACCACCCGGCGACTTCTCCGAGTTCGGCGGTGACGGCAGCGAGGTCGTGTTCGATCGCTTGGCTGCACTTACCGGAAGCCAAGCGGTTAGCTGCCGAGCGGAACAGGCGCGCGGCCATTGGCGCGAGTTCGACCCCGCCATGTTGCCGGTCGAGCGCGACGAGCTGGGTGATGCTGTTCTGCAGTTCTTCAATGTGATCCGTGGTGACTGGCTCAGCGACGTCGAACGTCGGTGGGACGACTCCGGGCATGGTCGGGCTTGCAGACCGGGACAAGCGTCCGGCGGCGTCGAGGAGATCGTCCAGCTGCTGCACGGTGTCCCGGTCCGGAGTGCTGCGGCCGTTTTCCCATCTGGACAGGGTGGACTGGTCAACGGGAACTCGCCGGGCCAGTTGGGGTTGTGAGAGTCCCGCTGCCTGACGGAGTTGTCGCAGGCTCCGCCCGAAGTCAGACATCGTGGCTACCTTTCCGCCGTCGACCTCTGCCGTACTCGCAAGGCCTGGTCCCGAGATCTCCGAGCGTATCGGCCGGTCATCAGCAGAGGACAGGCTCGAACGGCCGGGTGAAAAGTGACATCGTGAAAATCACCCGCCCGGCGGACCCGGCGCTCGCATTACCGGGGGCAGGTGGGGGTTTGCTCCGGGGTTCTGCCGCAGTGCATCACGACCACCGGCGGCCGCTGGCTGCCGCCCTCGACGCGCATCACCGAGATCGCCTTCCGCACCGGGACCTGCCCGGTCGGCGAGCCGAAGTCGATGGGGCCGCTGATCGCGCGGATGCCTTCGGGGTTCTCGCTGAGCCGCGCGATCCCGTACCAGACGGCCAGGCCGTTCAACGGCGTCGTCCCGACGTCCGCCTGCCCGTCGGTCACCTTCTGCACCGCCTGCCGGACGAGGTGGACGGCGTCGAAGGCCAGCATCGACCGCCCCGCCAAACCGTCGTCGCCCGGCAGCACGCGCTGCCCGGTGAAGTCGATGTAGTCGAGCTGGATGCCTTGCCGCAGCTCCCGGTCGAGCAGGAACTTCGTCGCGTCGTCCCCGGCCATCAACTTCGGCATGTTGTCCTCGCCGACGCACCGGTCCTGCACCACGCTCAGGTAGTTGCTGAACTGGTCCGCCCTGGCCGCGTACAGGGCCAGCGAATCGGGGCCGCACTGCACGACGTCCGAGGGGATGCCGTGCTGGATGTCCGCCAGTTCGGCCGAACCAGCCAACTGCTTGTCAACGTCGAGCGCCAGGTTCCTGCTGTAGGTGTCGGTTTCGTCGTAGAAGACGGTGACGTTCCTGCTGCCCAGGTCCCGCACGTGCTGCGCGATGACCTCGGACTCCCAGTGGTTCGTCGGCCCCACCTGGTGGTAGAGCCTGCTGAGGCCGGGGAAGCTGTCGGCCGAGGTCACCGTGCCCACCATGGCCAGCCCGCTGCTGCCCAGCACGGTGATCGCGTCACCGGTCTCCTGCCAGCTGCCGCCCAGCCCGACGACCGCCACCACCGGTGCCTCCCGCTCGCGCGCGGCGAAGTCGACGATGTGCTCGGCGACGGCCTCGCCGTGCTTCATCTGGGCACCGGCGTTGGCGAGCACGATCCGGATCGGGACGCCGTCGTTGATCCGCGCGCTCCGCTGGGCCTCGGCCAGCCCCTCCAGCTCCGCCGCGACCCCGTCCAGCGTCGACGAGTCGGGATTCCGGCCGGTGAGGGTGCTGAAGTAGACGATCGAGAAGTACGGGGTCTGCTTGCCGTCCGCCAGCGCCCGCCGGTGCAGGGCCTCGGCCTCGCCGTTCTGCACGTTGATCCGGTCCTGCGCGGCGATGAGCCGATCGCGCAGGGCCGGATCCGAGATGTCGGCGGAGAAGCGGTGCTCCGAGTCGGCGATCCCGACGCATTCGCCGCCGGTGGACCACAGCGCGGTGTTGGTCCACGGCCACCAGCTCCGGCCGCAGTGGCCGTAGTACTGCTGCAGGTAGACGCCGCCGCCCCCGAGCACCAGCAGGATCACCAGCAGGATCGGGATGCGGCGCAGCAGCTTGGAGCGCTTCAGCGGCAGGGTCGTCTGCCCCAGCGAAACACCCGGTTCGTCCTCCGCCGAAGGCGGTTCGTCGGCCACCCGCAGCGTCACGTACCAGGCGGTGTTCGAGCGCTTGCGACGCGCTTCCTGCAGCGTCTCAGGCCAGCCTTCGAGGGTGACCGGCGCGCTCGGCGTTTCGCTGTCCTGCAACGGTTCCGGGCCGCTGCCGATCACCAGCAGCGGATCCGGCACGCCGGTCTCGTTGCGCACATCGTTGATGAGCCGGACCAGCAACTGGCCGACGGTGTCGTCGCCCAGGTTGCGCAGCAGCAGCACCGGATAGCAGTCCTTGGGCACCCACTGCCAGCGCCACAGCCGCCGCGCGTAGGAATCGGCGAGGTCGGTCAGGAACGCGTGCGCCAGGAGTTTCCGCACCTGTTCGGCGTTCTCCCAGCGCGATGGCGTGGTCATCAGGCGCTGCGCGAAACTCGGGAAATCCGCGGATTCGCGCGGCGACAGGTAGCGCTGCCGCATGAACCAGCGGGCGGCGCGGCTCCGGCGCACCCACCACGCGTAGTAGATCGGGAAGAACGTCAGCGACAGCACGAAGAGGTACCAGGGCAGGCTCTGGGCCGCCGACTCCCAGAGCGCGGCTTCCTGCTGGGGCTGGCCGCGCCGGGGCCGGCGGCTCCGGAGGTATTCGCGCAGCAGCTGCCGGGTGTGCGAATGCGGGGCCTGGGCCAGGTTCGTCGGCGGCAGGTTCTTCTTCAGCAGCCAGCTCAGCAGCGCGTACCGGCGGAAGCGCAGCCGGCCGATCCGCGGCCACGAGTCGGCGTCGCGCAGCCCCTGGGCCGCCCTGTCCAGCAGCTTCCGGACCTGCACCGACTTCTGCCGCGGCGTGTCGGCGGGCGTCCCGCCGACGTCGAGCACCACGTGCGGCACGATGGTGCCGAGGTGATCGGAGACCTGGTCGACTAGCCGACCGGAGGCGTTTTCGCGCAGCAGGTGGATGATCGGCTGGTCCGGGAGCTTCTCCACGCGGCGTCGCCGGATCCACCGCCGCCCGAGGCGGGACGGCAACTGGGAGACCGCGACTCCCTGGCTCACAGGTGCTTCCGTCATCCTCACCTCCGGTGACCGCTAGATCATTCAACGTGACGTTACCGGTGGCCGAGGCGAATCCGAATGGATTTCAGGGGTTTTCCATCGAGGCTTACCGCGGCCTGCCGGGCACGCCGGGGCGGGTCTGCCAGGGGAGCGGGCCGCCGAGCGGGCGGTATTCGACGCCGTAGGCGTCCAGGCGGGGCAGGTGGTGGTCGACGAGGCGGCGCCGGAAGTCGGCGAAGTCCCGGTCGCGGCTCCAGGCGACCTCGGCGAACGCGGTCAGCCGCGGGAAGGTGGCGTAGTCGACGCGGCGCGGGTTGTCCAGGTGCTCGGTCCAGACCTGCGCCTGCACGCCGAGCGCGCGCTCGGTCAGCGGTTCGTAGGCGTAGACGTCTTCGAGGGTGGTGCGGAAGCCGACCGGGATGGGCTCGTCGGGGTGGTCGGACTGCCGGTGGTCGAAGTAGAGGTGGTGTTCCGGGCACAGCACGACGTCGTGGCCGCGCTCGGTGGCGCGCAGCGCGGTCCGCTCGTCGCGCCAGGTTGCGATGATGGTCCGCGGCGGCAGCGGATCGACCGATTCCAGGATCTCGTCCCACGCCGATGCCCGGCGTCCCTGGGCGTGGATGTGCTCGACGAGCGAGCGCAGGAAGGGGCCGTGCTCCGGCGTCGCGCCCGGGACCTCGTCGCCGCCGATGCAGATCACCGGTGACGGGAAGACGTCCATCAGGTGGTCCAGGACGGCGCGGTAGAAGTCCGCGGTGGCCGGGTCGGTGTTGAGGATTTCGTCGCTGACGCCCCAGGATTCCCAGACGCGCGGCCGCTGCCCGGTGCCGAGTTCCGGGTAGGCGGCGATCGCGGCCTGGCTGTGCCCGGGCACGTCGATCTCCGGGACGACGGTGATGTGGTGCCGCGCGGCGTGGGCGACGATCTCCCGCAGGTCGTCGGTGGTGTAGAAGCCGCCGTGCGGGCGTTCGTCGAACTCGGGCTGCTCGCCGCGGCCGACCATCGACCGCCGCCGCCAGGCGCCGACGCGGGTCAGGTTCGGGAACCGCGGCACCTCGACGCGCCAGCCCTGGTCGTCGGTCAGGTGCAGGTGCAGGACGTTGAGCTTGTGCATGGCCAGCAGCTCGACGAACCGGAGGACCTCGCGCTTGGGCAGGAAGTGCCGGGCCACGTCCAGGTGGCAGCCGCGCCAGGCGAACCGCGGCCGGTCCTCGACCCGGCCGCACGGCAACAAGCACCGTCCATAGTGGATCAGCGCGCTCCGGTACGCGGCCGGGCCGAGCAGCTGCCGCAGGGTCTGCGCGGCGTGGTGCGCTCCGGCCGCGTCGTGCGCGACGACTTCCACGCCGTCCGGCCGGATTTCCGCGCGGTAGCCGCCGGGCGCGGACTCGGCCGGGTCGACGCGGAACTCGATCGTCGGCCGCGCCGCGTCGGGCAGCGGCAGCCCGGTGGCGGCGCCGACGTGCCGCCGGAACCAGTCGGCCGTGGTGGGCTCGCCGCCCACCGTGGTGTCCCGGTCGAGCTCGAACGCCCCCTCGGCCGGTGCCACCAGCGCGGGTTTCGGTACCAGTGAGTCCCAGCTCAACCTTTCACCGCCCCGGCCAGCCCGGACACCATGCGGCGCTGCACCACCACGAAGAAGATGAGCACCGGGATCGTCATCAGCGTTGAACCGGCCATGATCGCGCCCCAATCGTTGCCCTCCGGGGTGAAGAACACCAGGATCGCCATCGGCAGCGTCTGGTTCTCCGACGCGGAGATGATGAACGTCTTGGCGAACAGGAAGTCGTTCCAGGCGTGGATGAAGGAAAGCACGCTGGTGGCCACCAAACCCGGTGCCACCAGCGGGAAAAGCACCTGCCAGACGAACCGGGTGCGGCTGGCGCCGTCCAGCGTCGCGGCCTCCTCCAGCTCGACGGGGACGGCCGCGACGAACCCGCGCAGCATCCAGATCGCCAGCGGCAGGCTGAACGCCAGGTGCACCAGCACCAGCGAACCGAGGTGGTTGAGCCCGAACGCCGGGGCGACCGAGCCGACCTCGCGCATCAGGAAGAACAGCGGGATCGTCAGCGCCTCGACCGGAACCATCTGCGCCACCAGCAGCATCAGCAGCAGCACGGTGCGGCCGCGGAAGCGGAACCTGGTGAGCGCGACGGCGGCGAGGAACGACAGCAGCAGCGAGATCAGCACGACCGCGCCGGCCACCAGCACGCTGTTCACGAAGTAGCCGCCCAGCCCGTCCACTGTGAACACCCGGCGGAAGCTGTCCAGGGTGGGCACGAACGTCCAGGGGCGGGGATCGGTCGACAGCAGCTCGCCTTCCGGCTTGAACGCCGAGAGCACCATCCAGTACAGCGGGAACGCCACCACGACGGCGATCGCCACCGCCACCGCGTTGGCGGCGAGCAGCCGGGGCTTGCGCAGCGCACTCATACGAACGCCTCGTCCTTCCGCTGGGCCCGCAGGTAGGCCAGCGTGATCAAGATGAGCAGTACGGTCATCACCACGCCGATGGCCGAGCCGAGCCCGTAGTTCGAGCCCGCGAAGGCCGACTGGTAGGCGTAGACGTTGAGCACCATGTTCTGCCCGGCCACGCCGCCACCGTTGGTCATCACGTAGATCTGGGTGAATATCTTGAAGTCCCAGATGATCGACTGGATGGTGGCGATCACCAGCACCGGCCGGAGCATCGGCAGCAGCACGCTGCGCGCGGTGCGCCACGCCGATGCCCCGTCCAGCGCCGCGGCCTCCACCATCTCGCTCGGAATCCCGGTGAGCCCGGCGTAGGTGGTGACCAGGACGAACGGGAACGAGCACCAGATCACTTCGGCGGCGACCAGGCCGAAGGCCACGAACTTGTCGTAGGTCCAGGAGAAGCCCGCCGCGCCGTCGATCCCGACGCCGGTGAGCACCTCGTTGACCAGACCGAAGTCCTGGTCGAACAGGAACAGCCAGACCGTCGACCCGGCCATCGCCGGGGTGGCCCACGCGCCGATCGCGGCCAGGAACAGCAGCAGCCGTGGCAGCGGGCTGATCCTGGTGGCCAGCACCGCGAGCGCGACGCCGACCGCCAGGCTGCCCACCACGCAGACCGCCGCGAAGACGCAGGTCTGCACCAGGATCGTCCAGAACTGGCCGTCCCCGAGCAGCGTCAGGTAGTTGCCCGCGCCGAGGAACTCGACCGGCGCGCCGCCGGAGGCCTGCGCCTGCCCGTACTCGTAGAGGGAGATCTGCACCAGCTGGTAGAGCGGATAGGCCATCATGCCGATGAGCAGCAGTACCGCCGGTGCCAGGTAGAGCAGCGCGGCCATCAGCGACCTTCGAAGACGGTGTTCATCTGCTTGGCCGCACTGCTGGTCGCTTCGTCGACGCTGGTGCCGGTGATGATCTGCTGCACCATCGTCGGCAGCACGCCCTGCGCGTCGACCTTCGACCAGGTCGCCGAGGTGGGCACGAAGCGGGTGCCCGCCTGCAGCGTCTGCACGAACGGCGCCACCTGGGGATCGTTGGCCGCGAGCTCCTGCTGCACGTCGGTGAAGGTCGGCAGGTTGCCCATCGCCGCGTACATCTTGCGCTGGTACTCCTTGCCCGCGAGCAGCTGCACGAACTCGCGCGCCAGCGTCGCGCGCTTGGACGACTTCATGACGCCGAGCATGTTGCCGCCGGCGAAGGCCGGGGCGATCGAACCGGCGGTTTCGCCGGGCAGCGGCACGACGGCGTACTTCCCGGCGGCGGCACCGGCGTCGACCGCGGCGCGGTTGAAGTCGCCGCCGATCGTCATCGCCGCCTTGCCGGAGGCGAACGCCTGCACGGCCTGGCTGCCGGTCAGGTCCGCGCACTGCTCGCGCGGGCACGCCCCACCGCTGATCAGCGACGAGTAGGCGGCGACGCCCTCGCGGGCGGCGGGCTGATCCACAGTGGACATCCACTTCTCGCCGTCGTTGCGGGCCAGGTCGCCGCCGGCGGCCCAGATGAACGGCATCAGCGCGTAGTGGTACTTGCCGCCGATGGAGATGCCGTACAGGTCGGGGCGGGCGGTGCGGATCCGCTGCGCCGTGTCGGCCAGTTCCGCCAAGGTGCGCGGCGGCTGCAGGCCGAGCTCGGCGAAGACGTCGGTGCGGTAGTACAGCGCGCGGATGCCGGTGTACCAGGGCACGCCGTAGACCTTGCCGTCGACCTTCGCGGTCTCCAGCACGGACGGGTTCAGGTCGCGGGATTCCGGCCACTGCCCGAGGTTTCCGGTGAGGTCGGCCAGACCGCCGGCGGCGACGTAACCGGCCACGTCGGTGTTGCCGTACTCGGCGACGTCCGGCGCGCTGGCCGGGTCGTTGAAGGCGCCGGTGAACCGCTGCGACCGGGTGTCCACGGGGATGTACTGCACATCCACCTGCGCGCCTTGGTGTTCGGCTTCGAAGCGGGCAACCGCTTCGTCCACAGTGGCCTGCTTCGGGCCGCGGTTGGTCTCGTCGAACAGCCAGACCCGCAGGGTTCCGGTGCGTTCGTCCTCGGTGGGCGCGGACTGCTGGACCTGCGGCGGGCCGCAGGCCGCGAGCAGCGCGCCGACGGCGGCGACGGTGATGGCTTTCCAGGCGCGCATGGGGATTCTCCGTTGCATTATCTGCAATACCCGTTTTGCATTGAGCAATCGGATCGTAAGGACCGGTTTGCCCGAAGGCAAGGTCTGAACCAATCTACGTTCGTCCGGGATCGTGCCGTTGCATCGCCGAGACTCGGTCGCGATCTGGGTTTTTCGCGTGAAGAACGGGAAAAGCGTTGATTTCACAGATCATTTCAAACCGTTGATCCCTGCGAGGATGAAGCCCCGCCGCCGATCCGTGAATCGTTCGACTTGATTGGGAAGCCGACTGTGGAGACGTACGCATGATCGCCGGGGTGCTCGCCGCCGTCCTCGCGGTGCCGTTGCTGGCACCTGTCCAGCCGGCCGCCGAGGCGAAAACCGTGAAACCCCAGGAAATCCGGGAAACGTGGGCCGGACCGCTGCACACCGAAGGGCGCTACATCGTCGACGCGGGCGGGAACCGCTTCAAGCTGAAGGCCGGGAACTGGCACGGCGCCAGCGGGACCTGGAACGGCAGCGGCGACATCACCGACCCCGCCAACCACCACTCGGGGGAGAACAGCAGCGGCATCCCGCTCGGCCTGGACCGGGCCTCGATGCGCGAAATCGTCGGCAGCTTCCGGGAACTCGGGATCAACAGCATCCGGCTGCCGTTCTCCACCGACATGATCGACGACCCGGCGACCGTGCCGGACGCGGCGGTGGCCGCGAACCCCGAACTGCGCGGCAAGACCCGGCTCCAGGTGTACGACGCGACGGTTTCGGCGCTCACCGACAGCGGTTTCGCAGTGATCCTGAACAACCACACCAACACGACCCGCTGGTGCTGCGGCCTGGACGGCAACGAGCGCTGGAACAGCAGCCAGAGCGACCAGAAGTGGGAAGAGGGCTGGCTCTTCATGGCCAGTCGCTACCGGGACAACCCGCGCGTGGTCGGCGCGGACCTCTACAACGAGGTGCGCCGCGACCTGATGGACGACCCGAACTGGGGGCTCGGGGACAACCACGACTGGTTCGCGGCGTCCCAGCGCGCGGGGGACCGGATCCTGACCGAGGCCAACCCGAACCTCCTGATCATCGTCGAAGGCATCAACTGGACCGGCATCCCGCTGGACGGCCTGCCGCACGGGCGACCGACGCTGGAACCGGCGCGCACCCTCTCGCACACATTGGTGGCCTCGGGAAAGCTGGTGTACTCGGCGCACTTCTACGGCTACACCGGCCCGAACCACACCGGCGCCACCGGCCTGGGGGAGACGCACGATCCGCGGTACCGGGACATGGACCGCGACCAGCTCTACGACGTGCTGCGCCGACAGGCGTTCTTCATCACCGAGGAGGGGCAGCACTTCACCGCGCCGCTGTGGATCAGCGAGTTCGGCGTGGGTGGTCGTGACGAGCAGGACCCGAAGGAGCGGGCCTGGTTCGGCAACTTCGTGGACTTCCTCGTCGCCAACGACACGGACTTCGCCTACTGGCCGCTGGTCGGCTGGCACGAGAACCGGCAGGGCAACGGCTGGGGCCTGGTGCACTGGGACGCCGCGGGCAACCGGATGTTCGTCGACGACGGCGACGACTGGCGCGCGGAAGCCTGGCACCGGCTGGTGAACGCCGAGGCGAGCCCGGCGAAACCGGCCGACACCTGGCGGATGCTGGACGTGGACCACGGCGACCTCGTGCAGTCGGCGCGACTGCGGGCCGAGCCGGATTGGGACCCAGGTGCGGGCAAGACGGCGTGCCCGGACGGTCAGCGCCTGATCGGCCTGAGCCACACGGGTTCCCGCGGCCTGTGCACCGACATCGGCGGTGCCGGCGGCTGGGATGCGGGCTACGAGGTGGTTCGCGACGAGCGGCACGTGACCGACGACTGGGCACCGGGCTTCACGAAGTTCCAGTGCCCGCCGGATTCCTTCGTCGTCGGCTACGCAACCCGGGGAGTCGACCTGTCGTCGACAGTGTGCGGCAAGGTCGCGAACCCGCTCGGCACTGCGGGGAGTGCGGTCTGGTTCGACAGGTCGGACGCCCGCCCGCCGGAGGCCCGCGGCGGCGACTTCGCCGAGGGCCACTACAAGGGGCAGTGCGCGGACGGCGAGTACATCGCGGGAGTCGCCTTCAGCGCCCGAGCAGGCTCCCTGGAAAAGGAACCCGACGCCCTGCTGTGTCGCCCCTGGAGTTCAGAGGGGGAGTGATCCGGACCAGACGAAGCGTGGAGGGCACCTTCGGTGGCAACTATGCCGCCCAAAGGTGCCCTTCGCCCACTTCATGGCCGCGTGGTCAGTGGCCGAATCGGTCGGCCTTGACCGCGGCGACGAATAAGCGGCGAATTCGACGCCGCCCGCGGCACGAACCGCGGCCTCATGGCCCAGCTCAACCGCAGTCGCGGTGACTCGGGGTCCTCGTAGTACTCGCCGAAGAACGGGCGAATATTGCCCCAGCGATTGCCGGCTGAAGCTGCTTCTCGCTAGGTGCAGACGGCGTACTCGCCCGCGAACGGCCTGCTGTCCGAGCTGCTGCCGCCAGGACGGATTCTCCAAGCGAGATTTCCGTTGGCGTCGAAGAAATCCACGTAGACAGGCAGGTTGTTGCGGTAGGAGTTGACGTGATCGCGGAGCCCGTAGACGAGGAGGGTCCAACAGCCGACTCCGGTTCGCTCGGTCACGAACCTCATGTCGTTGAATCCGGTGTTGTAGTACAGGCACAGGCCATTGGGTCGGCAGGCCTCAGCGGCCGAGGCCTGCGGTGCGGCCACGACGCCGGTGGTCGCCAGCGTCACCGCGGCAGCGACGGCGACCCCGCCTCGCCCTACCCATCGAGTGAATCTCATCAGCATTTCCCTCGCGTCCAATTGGTGCCCGGCCCGTTCCGGGCCCCTCCCGCACAAACGCCCGGATCGAAAGCGTTGTTGTCCCAGAGCGAGCACATCACCCAGACGGCGGTCTCCGGCCTTCACGTCGTAGAGCTGCCGCGAGGCGCACAGGTTCAGATGCCCCTCCTTGAGGTCGCGCAGCATGAGCCTGTGCCAGCGCTGCCGTGCACGACACCCGTCGCACCCGCCGAACCTCGCGGACAGGGCACTGAACTGCAGCGTCGTCCCAGTTGCGCCTGAACACCCCGAGAGAACTCTCGGCGGGGTGATCGCGTGTCAGACCGTGGGTTCCAGGTCTGTTGGGAGGATCTGCTCGGTGAGCAGGCGGCGGACCCTGGTGGTTCGGTCGGCTGCTTCGAGCCAGGTGTCGAGCAGCCGCCAGCCGTGGAAGTAGCCCAGCACGTACAGGGCCATCCCGCTGGCGCGCAGTGACCCCAGCGCCGCACCGGCTTCGGCGTCGGAGAGCAGCGCCCAGCGCGAGAGGTATGCGGCTAGTTCCGACTCCGGATGTCCTTCGGAGGCGAGGAAAGCGGCGTTGGCCCAGGCTCCGAACAGGATGTTCTGAGCCCGGTGGATCGCGGCGAAATCGCTGCCGTCCCGGGAGATGCCCTGTTCGGCGAGGACGTTGTCGGTCAGCCACGCCTGGGCCTCGTCGCCGGGGAACACGATGCTCTCCGCGTGCAGGCCGAGCCCTTCGCTGATCACGAACGACGGCGCGAGCATGAACCGGACCTGCTGGTCGAAGTGGCCCTGCTCGTCGACGAGCAGGCGGTCTTTGAGTATCGACTCGGCGATGTGCCCGGGGTGTCCTTCGTGCGCGACGACGTACAGGAGATCCGCCAGGTTGAACGGCAGGTCGGTGTTGATGTGGATGGTCGATCGCAGGCCGCCTTCGTGATCCCCGGCCGCCCGAAAATGCGCGCCCGGCACGAGCTTGCACCCCACGATCTCGTCCGCGGGCAGCGGCACGATCTCGTTGGTGCGCCGACGTGTCTCGGCGACCGCCTTGTCGATGAGAGCGGGCAGCCGGTCGAGCTGTTCGCGGGGCAGGGTATGGGCGGCTTGCCAGGCGTGCAGCCGATCCACCAGCGAGCCGGCGCTGCGGGGGAGTGCGGCGTCCAGCAGATCGTGCGCCTGCTGGAACGTTTCCTCCGGGAGCCACTCCGCCGATACGCCCAAGCATTCGCGGGCATACACCGGCAACGGGAGTTCTTCTCCGGCAAGCTGCCGGGCGACCGCGCGCAGCGCCGTCACCTGCGCGGCCAGGTAGCGGGCGCGGTCCGGTGCGAACGGCGACTCGTCGAGCAGCGCTTCGGCGTCGTCGACCAGCCGCCCTGCCGGGATCGGCTCCTCGCCATTCACCTGCTCGCTCCACTCCTGCGGTCCCCGGTAGATGAGCACCGTGCCGCCAGCGCTCGCCGTCACCTGGCGATTCACCCGCAGCGCCAACAGCGCGTACTCGCGCAGCCATTCCTGCTCTGTCACGGCCATCGATTCCTCCGGGCCTCGAAGTCTGAGTGATACGAGGCCGAAGCTAGCTGTACGGTTTTCCGTACGGCGTAAGGAAGGAGGGCCGGATGCCCGAGCCACGCCCGTCGGCGATCTGGTTCACCGAAGAACGCCCGCGCAGGCCCCGGCTGTCCAGGGAACGGATCACGCGGACCGCGGTGCAGGTGCTGGATGCGGAAGGCGTGGCGGGCCTGTCCATGCGGCGGCTCGCCGCGCGGCTGGGCGCCAGCCCCATGTCGCTGTACGAGTACGTCGGCAGCAAGGAGGACGTGCTCGATCTCGCGGTCGACGAGGTCATCGCCGAGATCGAGCTCGGCGGCGCGGAAGACGTGCCGTGGCGCGAGGAACTCGTCCGCAGGCTGGGTCAGAGCCTGCAGGTCATGAACCGCCACCCGTGGCTGCCCGCCCTGATGGCCACCCGCCCGCTGCTCGGCCCGAATTCCCTCGCGCGTTCCGAGCGCGTCTATTCGCTGCTGGAGAAAGCGGGACTGGAGGGGCCACAGCTCGTCGCCGCGGTCGGGAGCCTGACCTACTACGTCCAGGGCTACGCCGCCGCGGAGAACGTCTGGCGAAGCACGCATCATGATCCGGGTGGCGTTGCCGAACTGCGCGGCCAAGCCCAGCAGCACATCGACCGGCAGTCCGACCGCTATCCCGCGCTGACACGGCATGCCCAGCTCACGAACGACGGCCTCGACGGCTCGTTCGAGCTAGGGCTCGACACGATCCTCGACGGGATCGAGGCCCGGCTCGGCACCTAGCGCCCAGCCGGGCCACCGCGGCGGAAACCGGTCAGCCGTGGAAGGTGATGGCCGCGACCGACGGGCAGGCGTAGCTGTCCTGGGTGGGGGAGAGGACACCGGTGCCGGGGTCGCGGGCCAGGCGGGTGATCGTGCCCGCTCGCTGGTTCGCGACGAACAGGGACGTCTGCTCCGGGTCCAGGGCGAAGTGCCGGGGCCAGCTGCCGCCCGTCGGCGTCGTGCCTTGGAAGGTGAGGTCCGCTCCGTCGATGGCGAACGTGGCGATGTTGTCGTCGCCCCGGTTGGAGGCGTAGGCGAACTTCGCGTCGCGGGAGATCGCGATCTCCGCCGGGAAGTTCTCGCCGGACGCGTCGGGTTCGCGGGTGCCGACGACCTGGCCCGGGGTGAACCGGCCGGCCTCCGGATCCCAGTCCAGCACCGTGATCTCGGACTTCAGCTCGGCGAGCAGGTAGGCGCGGGTGTAGTTGAACGCCAGGTGCCTGGGCCCGGTGCCGGCCGGGAGCTCCAGGTGCTGGTGCTGGGTGAGCTTGCCGGTGGCGGTGTCGAAGGCGTAGACGAACACCGCGTCCGCACCGAGATCGACCGCGACGACCCACCTCTTGGTGGGGGCGACGAGCACCTGGTGGGCGTGCGGCTGGGAGCCGGGATGCTTGACCAGGTCGGTGGATTCGCCGATGCTGCCGTCGGCGTTGCGGCGGTGCACGGCGACCGTGCCGTCGGTGTAGTTGGCGGTGAACAGGAATTCGCCGCTGGGATGCATCGCGATGTGCGTCGGGCCCGCGCCGCCGCTGGGCTGGCTGTTCAGCACCACCGGGTGGTGCGCGGAGAGGTCCACCGCGGTGATGGTGCCCTGCGGGATTTCGTTGGTGACGTACAGGAACTTGTGGTCCGGTGACCAGGCGAAGAACGACGCGTCGGGCACTCCGTCGACCACTCCGGACGGCTCGAGCACGCCGGCCTCGTTGCGGATCGCGACCTCCAGGCCCCGGCCGGGCGGATTCGCCGAGGTGTAGCTGCCGATGAGCGTCATCAGGCCCGCCTGGTGATGCGTCGCCGGCGCGGCGGGGTGCGGTGCGGCGGCCGGGGGCGCCGCGCAGGCGGTGCTCGTGGTGGCGATCCCGGCCGCACCGGCGAAGCCGACTGCGCCGACCGCGGTGAGGAACCGGCGACGCGGCATTGCGTTGTCCCGCACGATGTTCTCCCTGTTCGGTGGATGATCGCGGGTCAGTCTGCCGCATCCGACGTGATTGGACTAGACCAAAACGGCGCAGTTTTCCGGCCGACGGCGTTCAGTTGACCGCGCCAACTCGTGTTGATCAAGGAGGGGGCAGTCCGGTCATCGCGCCTCACCAGGTGACCGGAAGCGTGGTCACCCCGTAGATGTCCGCCCCTTCGCGCAGCGGAACGTCGTCGGCGGGGATGGCGAGACGCAATCCCGGGAACCGGGCGGCCAATGCGGGGAATGCGACTCGCATCTCCACCCGGGCCAGTTGCTGACCGAGGCACTGGTGGGGGCCGTGACCGAATCCGACGTGGCCGACGGGGTTGCGGCGCAGATCCAGGGTATCCGGGTCGGCGAACTTCGCCGGATCGCGGTTGGCCGCCGCCGACGCCAACACCACCGTGGATCCGGACTTCACCAGGCGGCCGTCGAGTTCCACGTCCTCGAGCGCCACCCTCGCCACCGCGGGCACGATGGTGAGGTAGCGCATCAGTTCCTCGACCGCCGGGCCGGTCAGATCCGGATCCGCGCGCAGTGCCGCCCATTGGTCGGGATGCTGCAGAAGCGCGAAGGTCCCCAGCGCGATCATGTTGGCGGTGGTGTCCAGACCCGCCGCGAGGAGCAGAGCGCCCATGCCGGCGAGTTCGTCGTCGGTCAGCTCACTGGCGGTGAGATCGCTGAGCACATCGTCGGTCGGTTCGGCGCGCTTGGCCGTGATCAGTTCGCGTATGTACGCACTCACTGCCCCGAATGCCTCGTACTGCTCCTCCGGCGTGGCGTCCACTCCGAAGAGTTTGGCGGCGTCGGCCTGGAAACGCTCCCGGTCCGCGTAGGGCACGCCGAGCAGTTCGCAGATCACCATGGCGGGGATCGGCTGGGCGAAGGCCGGGACCAGATCGATCGGCCCGCCGTGCCGCTCCATGGCATCGAGGTGTTCGGCGGCCACCTGTTCGATCCGCTTGGCGAGCTGCGCCATGCGGCGCACGGTGAACTTGCCGGCCAGCAGCCTTCGATACCGGGTGTGTTCCGGCGCATCCATGTCGAGGAAAGCGCCGGGCTGCGCAGGCGGCGGCACCGCCCCCTCGTATCCCGGCAGCAGCGGATGCATGAGTTCGCTACGGCTGCTGAAGCGCCGGTCGGCCAGCACGCTGCGCACCGTGGTGTAGCCGGTAGCCAGCCACCCTTCGTGCCCATCCGGGAAGGCCAGTGGGTTCAGCGGCGCTTCGACGCTGATGCGAGTCAGTTCCGCGGGCGGATCGAACGGACGGCCCGGGGTGCGACCGGTGGGCAGTTCGACGGCGGACTCGGCCATGCTGTTACCTCGCTTATCCGTGGCAGATCGCCGAATGCTGTTGTCCGGCTGGCGGATTCGAACGTTAGGCAGGAGCCGAAACCCCGGTCAACGAAGATCTCGCCGAATTGACCACGTTTGCGCTGATCGGCTCCGTGATCGGCAATTGCAATGACATTGCCGATTAATGCACGCCGAAAGCCGGCGCGTTGCAACGGTCGACGACCGGTACGCATACTGGCGACCAGACGATCGAATCGCAGGGGGCCGGGCCGGATGCCAGGACGCAGACTGACCAGAGCCGACCGGCAGCAGATCGCAGCGGGGTTGGCGCAGGGCCTGGATTACGCCGACATCGCCCGGCGCCTGGGCCGCCCCACCTCAACGGTGAGCCGCGAGGTCGCGCGCAACGGCGGGCCGGGCCGCTATCGTGCGGAACTGGCGCAGCTCGCGACCACCCACCGCGCCCAGCGACGGCCGCGTTCGCCGGCGGTGCCGAACCGGATCAGCGAGTGCAGCGGCCCCGATCCAGACGCGCCGGCCGCGTTCGTCACCGATTTCACCGCCGCGCTCATCGACACCGGCTTACCGCGCACGGCCGCCGGTGTGATGGCGTGCCTGTTCACCGCCGAGAACGGCAGTCGCACGGCCGCCGAACTGGCGCAGCACCTCCAGGTCAGCGCGGCGACCATTTCGCACGCGGTCGGTCTCCTGGAGGAACAGGCGCTGATCCGCCGTGGCCGCGACGACCGGGGCAGGCGTCACCGGTATTTCATCGACGAAGACGCGGCCTTTCGCTCCGCGGTGGTCGGCGTCCGCGCCAACCAGCGGCTCGCCGACACCGCGCTGCGCGGCGCCGGCATCTTCGGGGCTGACACCGCTGCCGGAGCCCGGCTCGCGGCGACAGGCCAATTCCTCGAACAGTTCGGCAACGACCTCATCCGGTCCGCAGAGCACTGGCATGCCACCGTCGGTAAAGGGCTCAAGTACGCGCAGGCGGACCACGCATCGACGGAGTGATCACGCAGTTTGCGCCCGCGCGATCTCAGCGAGCGCCGGCCGTGCAGCCGGTACTTGGACTCTAAAATCGCCCGGGTCAGGAGAAGATCGCGTGCACCTGGTCGACGGCCTCGGGGCCGTAGCCGACGGTGCCGACCGGGACCGCGCCGTCGATCGCCTCGATGATCCGCCCGGCCCAAACCGGCCCGAACCCGCCGCACAGTTCAATCAGCTGCGCACCCTCCTCCACCAGACGACGCGCGACCTCGATGCCCTCTTCGGGCTTGTCCACCCCGACGAGAACGGTGCGGCACTCGCCGGTGTCGACGACGTTGAAATCGCCGCCCGAAGTGCTGCCCGCTGCCGTGTAGATGAATCCCCAGTGCGTGAGTGCCATGCGAACCTCCCGTGGTCGTTATCGCCAACACGACCAGCCAAGCAGAAACCGGGCGAGAACGGAGGTGATTCGCACTGCACCGCGCTAGTGGTCAGGGGAGCGCCGCCGCGCGCTTCGCGGGTTTCGCGGCGGGAGCGACGTCGGCGCCCGGGTTGCCGCCGCAGGGGCCCGCGGTGCTCCAGTCGGGATCGACGTCCCGGCACGCGCCGGTGGCCTTCTGGGCCTGCACCATCTCGGCGACGTCGGCGAGCAGGCGCTTCGCGTCGTAGACGATGCCGTTGCGGATCGTCCACTGCACGCCGCCGATGCGCCTGATGTCGCCGGTCTCGGCGTCGAGCCGGGGAGTTCCGGTGCCGTACAGCGTTTTCAAGTCCTGCAACGGGTTCTCGCCGACGATCGCCAGGTCGGCCAGCAGGCCCTCGCGGACGAGCCCGAACTCCGGCTCGGCGCCGGTCGGCTCGGCCAGCGTCCGCGCGGTGCCGGACGTCATCGCCTCGATGGCCTCGATCGGCGACAGCCCGGCCTCCCGCAGCATTTCCAGCTCGGCGATGTTGGCGAAGCCGTACAGGTTGTAGATGAAGCCCGGGTCGGTGCCGCCCGCGATGCGGCCGCCGATCGCCTTGTAGTCGTGGATGAGCTGCATGTACTGCAGGTAGAAGCGCTTCCAGCGCACCTCGTCCTCGGTGCGCCAGTCGTAGTAGAACGAGCCGTGCGCTTCCGGGCTCGGCTCCCAGAAGTTCCACAGCGATGGCAGCGCGAAGCGCGGATGCCACTCCAGGCCGCGCGCCCGCAGCAGGTCCCGGCCGGCCAGGTAGACGCCGAACGTCGGCCCGAACGTCACGCCGTTGTCCAGCTGCCGCGCCAGGTACGACCGCCACTGCGGCGAATCCGGCGGGAAGGTGTAGTCGATGACGTCGGCGACCGCGCGCCAGCGCGACGCCTCGTTCTCGTAGTCGTAGCCCGGCGGCTTCGGGTGCTCGCGGCCTTCCTTGAGCAGCGCCTCGAAGTGGCCGTAGAAGTGGGTCACCGTGCCCAGGCCCAGCCGGCCGGTTTCCAGCGCGTTGAGCTGCGGGTAGATCGGCGGCGAGTGGTGCATGGTGGTGCCCAGCCCGTGCCGCTTCGCCCGGGCGATCGCGGCCTCGATCTCCGGCCGCCCGTATGGGCCCTCGCCGAAGAACTTGATGCCGTCCACGCCGTGCCGCGCGGCCCATTCCACCCAGCGGCGCGCCTTCTCCGGAGAATCGACCGGGCCGTCTTCCCAGCCGCTGCCCGGCGTCTGGTAGTTGACGATGCGCGGCGCCACGATCTCGTCGCGCTCGCTGCGTTCCTTGTCCGCGACGGCATCGGCGTTCTTGGTCAGCGAAACGCCGCGAACCGTGGTGACGCCGTGGCCCAGCCACAGCTTGTACGCGTAGGTCCGCGGCGAACCGCCCGTGCCGCTGTGGGCGTGTTCGTCCACGAACCCGGGCATCAGCCACATGCCCGTCGCGTCGATCTCGTGCTCGGCGTCGTGCGGCGCCCGGTTCGGCGCGAGCGCTTGCGACGGCGCGCCCGCCGGGATGATCTGCTGGATCCGGTTGCCCGCGATGACGATGTCCACCGGGCCGCGCACCTCGCCGCCGGCCCCGACGATCACGTTGACGCCACGGACCACGAGCTTGCGGAACGGGCCGAGTCCTTCGCCCGGGCCGCGCGGCGGGGTCGGCGCATCCGCCGGGACCAGCGCGGCGGCGTCGGCCAGCGCCGGCGTCAGCCCCACCAAACCCGCTGCGGCACCAGCGGATCGCAGCAACGACCGTCTGCTCAGGCCCATGCGGACACTCCTCGCGTCGGCGTCGGTGAACCCGTTCCTCAGTTGACAATCCGTTGAAGATTACGGGCATTTCCGACGCCGCAGCAAGGAAATTGGCGTCCTTCCGGCCGTTCGGCCCAGCGGTGGCTACCGGGGTCGTTTCAGAATGCGACGTCAGCCGCATGCGGTGTGGGACTCAGCTCGCACCGCCGCGGGTTCTCAGACAGTGCCCACCCCGCCGGGGTTCTTGGCGAGGACAGCCCCGATGCCGCGTATTGGTCATACGTAAGTCGGGGCTCCCGCAGTCCAGGCGGCGTCTGTAACTCCCGCAGGGGCCGCCACCCGCACCGCGACGCAAGCCCATTCTGAAATCATCTCTACGGAACCAGTGCGCTGAGCAGGGCTGCCATTGCGAAACCCACCACCGACAGGATGGTTTCCAGCACCGTCCAGCTCTTCAGCATGTCCTTGACCGGGATGCCGAAGTAGCGGCTGATGATCCAGAAGCCGCCGTCGTTGACGTGCGAGGCGATGATCGAACCGGCGGCGATGGCCACCGCGATCAGCGCCAGCTGCGCCTGCGAGTACTCGCCGGCGTGCAGCAGCGGCGCGATGATGCCGCCGGTGGTCACGATCGCCACCGTCGCCGAACCCTGCGCGATGCGCAGCCCGCTGCTGATCACGTATGCCGACACCAGCACCGGCAGCCCGGTGGACTGCAACGACCCGGCCAGCGCCTCGCCGACGCCGGTTTCGGCGAGCACCTTGCCGAAGAACCCGCCCGCGCCGATCACCAGCAGGATCATCCCGAGCGGGCGCAGCGCGGAGCCGGTCAGCTCGGAGATGTCCTTGCCGGTCATCCCGCGCCGCGTGCCAAGCAGCCAGAACGACAGCAGCACCGCGATGGTCAGCGCCACCGTGGGATTGCCGAAGAATGTCAGCACGTTCAGCGCAGTGCTGCCCTTGGGCAGCGTGATGCTGCCGAAGGTGGCGCCGAGGATCAGCACCATCGGCAGGCCGATGATGAACGCGACGGTGCCCAGGCTCGGATCGCGGCGGCCCGCGGCGGCGTTCTTCTCGGCGACCGCGTCGGTCGCGGCCAGCATGTCCTCCGGCACCGGCAGGTAGATGCGGTTGCCGATCCAGACCGGGTAGAGCAGACCGCTGGCGATGAAGGCCGGGATGCCGCAGGCGAAGCCCATCAGGATCACCCAGCCCAGGTCCACCCCGAGCAGCCCGGCGGCCACCACCGGGCCGGGGTGCGGCGGCAGGAACGCGTGCGTCATGGACAGCCCGGCCACCAGCGGCAGGCAGTACAGCAGGATGGATCGCTTGCCCTGCCGGGCCACCACGTACACCAGCGGCGCGAGCACGAAGATGCCGATGTCGAAGAACACCGGGATGCCGAACACCAGACCGGACAGGCCCATCGCCAGCGGCGCGCGCCGTTCGCCGAAGGCGGCGAGCAGCTTGCGGGTCAGCAGCTGCGCGCCGCCGGAGGCCTCCAGCATCGAGCCGAGGATCGTGCCGAGGCCGACGATCGCGGTGATGTGCCCGAGGATTCCGGCGAAACCGCCTTCCAGCAGCGATTCGCTGCTCTTCTGCGCGGTGCCGACGATCTCCTGGACCGACAGGCCGGCGGCCAGCGCGATCAGCAGCCCGGAGACGATCAGGGCGATGAACGGTTCGATGCGGAACTTGATGATCATCAGCAGCAGCACCGCGATGCCGACCGCGCACAACGTGAGCAGGCCGGAGGTTTCGTGCTGCAGCCAGTGGAGGAAGGTGTCCACTGCGGGGGCTCCTAGGGAGGGGGAGGGGAGGGGCCGAGCTTCGGGGTCAGCTCGGGGTTCGGGGGGCCTTGCGCAGTGCGTGGCCTGGGAGTGCGTCGGTGCGGTGGCCGTCGTCGATCACCGGCACGCCGTTGACCAGGACGTAGGGGATGCCGACCGCCTGCTGGCGGGGCTCGTCGAAAGTCGCCGTGTCGGCGACGGTTTCCGGGTCGAACAGCACCAGGTCCGCCGCGAATCCCTCGCGGACCCGGCCCCGGTCGGTCAGGCCGAGCCGGTCGGCCGCGCGGGCGGTCAGGTGCTGGACGCATTCCTCCAGCCCCAGCACTCCGAGCTCGCGCACGTAATGCCCCAGGTAGCGGGGGAAGGTGCCCCATGCGCGCGGATGCGGGCGGGCGCCGACCAGCAGCCCGTCGCTGCCGCCGGTGTGCACCCGGTGGCGCATGATGGCCTGCACGTTCTCCTCGTGGCCGACGTGCATCAGGCACGAACTGCCGAGTTCCTCCGACACCAGCACGTCGAAGTAGAACTCGGTCGGCTGCTGCCCGGCCGCGCGGGCGGATTCGGTGACGGTGCGCCCCACGAGGTGCGCGTTGTCGGCCCGCCGGACGCCGTTGATCTCGATGGTGTCCCAGTCGACCGGCACGCCGTGGCAGCCGTCGGATCCCTCTTCTTCCAGGACGACGCGAATCCTGGTTCGCTGCGCCGGATCGCGCAGCCGCTCCAGGGTGGCCGCCACGCCGCCCTCCATCGCCCAGCTGGGCAGCAGCGCGTGCAGCGACGTGCTGCCCGGCAGGTAGGGATACGTGTCGAGGGTGATGTCACAGCGCTCGGCGAGCGCTTCGTCCAACATGGACAGCAGATCGGCTGCTTTGCCCTTGTTGACGCTGAAGTTCATGGTGGCGTGCGCGAGGTGCAACGGGCAACCGGTGATCTTGCTGATCTCGATCATCTCGGCGTACGCGGCCAGCGCGCCGGCACCGTAGCTGCGGTGGTGCGGGCTGTAGAACCCACCGTGCGCCGCGACCACCTCGCACAGCGAGGCGAGCTCGCCGGTGTCGGCGTACATCCCGGGCGTGTAGGTCAGCCCCGAGGACATGCCGAAGGCGCCCTCCTCCAGCGATTGCCCCAGGACTTGGCGCATCCGGTCGAGTTCGGTGTCGGTGGCCGCCCGGTCTTCGTAGCCGACGCACAGCAGCCGCAGCGTGCCCTGCGGCACCAGGTACGCGGCGTTGGCGGCGATACCGGTGTCGAGCCGGTCGAGGTATTCGGCGACGCTGCGCCAGTTCCAGTCGAATCCCGGCGGATCGTCGTTCCAGCCCGCGATCTGGGCGCGCACCGCGGCCAGCGTGGCGTCGTCCACCGGCGCGTAGGACAACCCGTCCTGCCCGATGACCTCCAGCGTCACGCCCTGCGACACCTTCGCGGTGTGGTCGGGCGCGGCCAGGATCTGCAGGTCCGAGTGCGCGTGCATGTCGATGAAGCCGGGCGCCAGCACCAGGCCGCCGGCGTCGATCGTGCGCTTGCCGCTCAACCGCCCGGGCTCGGCGATCTCGGCGATGCGCCCGCGTTCGATCCCGACGTCGGCGAGGTAACCCGGGCCGCCGTCTCCATCGACGACCCGAGCCCCGTGGACCACGATGTCCATAGTGGAACCTTTCAGAATCAGGAATTCTTTCCAGCGGCTTGCGTGGCGGTGCGGGTAGCGGCCCCCCTGCGGGATTTACCGTCGCCTTCTCGCTGTGGGATCCCCGACATCATGAATGCCAATTCACCACGTCGGGGCTGTCCTCGCTGGGAGAACCCCAGGGGGGTGGGCACCGTGAACCGCCGGCGGTGCGAACTGAGTCCCACACCGCAAGCGGCTGCCGCCGCTTCTGAAAGAAATCTCCTAGTTCGGTTCTCGTCGCACCCGGAGGTGCTTGCGTTGCGCGGGCGTTCTAGAAGAACGTGCGCACCAGGTCGATCACGGTGTCGCCGTCGACGACCGGGATCAAGGTCCACTTGTCGAACACCGTGCAGGGGTGCGACAGGCCGAAGCCGATCCAGTCGCCGACCTGCAGATCGGCGCCCCGCACGGTCAGGAACGCGTGCTGATCGGCCAGCGACGTCACCTCGCACGAACCGGCGGCCAGCTCGCGGATCTCGCCGTCCGCGCCGCGGATCACCTGCGGTTCGGGCAGGTCCTGGTCGAAGGACACGTCCCGGCGGCCCACGGTCAGCAGCGCCAGGCCCTCCTCGGGCCGGGAGGTGACCTGCGCCCACACCCGCATCGCGGGGCGGAACGGCCGTTCCTCGCCGGTCAGCCGGTGTTCGCGGCCGAACGGCGAGCGGACCCGGTAGAAACCGTCGTCGTGCAGCAGGTATCCGCCGCTGCGCAGCACCGGCACCACGGGCAGCCCGGCGGGCCACGGCTCGGTGAAGGCCTCGGCGACCTGGTCGAAGTACGCGCTGCCGCCGCAGGTGACGATCACCTCGTCCAGCCCCGAGAAGTGGCCGGCTTCGGCCAGTTCCGCCACGAGGTCCCGCAACCGGCCCATGTATCCGTCCACTGCGGACAGCGACCGCTCGCTGACGTCGGATCCCAGCGCGCCCTCGTAGCCACCGACGCCGACCAGCCGCAGCATCGGGTTCGTCAGCACGAGGTCGGCGATCTCGCGCGCTTCGGCGATCGTGCGCGCGCCGGTCCGGGCGCCGTCGCTGCCGAGCTCGACCAGCACGTCGACCTGACGCGACGCGCCGTGCCGGGCCAGCGCCTCGGCCATCAGCTGCGCGCCGCGCACCGAGTCCACGAAGCAGCTGAACTCGAACTCGGGGTGGGTGTCCAGCTCGTCGGCCAGCCATGCCAGGCCGCTGGGATCCAGCAGCTGGTTGGCGAGCATGATCCGCTCCACGCCGAACGCCCGGTAGACGCGCAGCTGGCTGAGGTTCGCCGCGGTGATGCCCCACGAGCCGTTCGCCAGCTGCAGTTCGAAGAGCTGCGGCGCCATCGTCGTCTTGCCGTGCGGCGCGAGCTGCAGGCCGTGCTGGGCGCACCAGTCCGCCATGGTCCGCAGGTTGTGCCGCATGGCCGCATCATCGAGCACCAGCAGCGGGCCGACGAATCCCGCTTCGTGCAACTTCGGGCGCTGCGCGAGGAACTCGCCGACGGTGCTGCCGAACGCATCGGACGGCATGCCCTTGAAGCGCCAGTCGATGCGCTCGTCGTGCAGCGCGCGCACCGCTGCGGTGTTGATCCCCCGTGTCGACACGAAGGCCTCCTATTGCGTAGACTGCAACGCCGGTTGCGTAGAATGCCGGGTAGGTATGTACCATCAGCGGCGCAGCACGTCAACGGACGGAGTGGTCGGTGAGCCAGAGCCTCGAACGCGGTCTGACCGTGCTGACCGCACTCGCCGCCGGCCCGCAAACGCTCGACCAGCTCGCGCAGCGCCTGGGCGTGCACAAATCCACCGCGATGCGCCTCCTGCGCACCCTCGAATCGGGCCGCTTCGTGCGGCGCGAGGACGTGCACCACTACCGCCTCGGCAGCGCCCTGTTCGACCTGGCCCACCAAGCCCTGGAAGACCTGGACGTGCGCGGCGTCGCCCGCCCGCACCTGGTCGCGCTGGGCGAGATCAGCGGGCACACGGTGCACCTGGCGACCCTCGAAGACGATCAGGTCGTCTACATCGACAAGGTGGACAGCCGGCACCCCGTGAGGATGTACTCCCGCATCGGCCGGCGCGCGCCGGTGCACTGCACGGCCGTGGGCAAGGCCCTCCTGGCGGACTGGCCGACACAGCAGCGCCGCCGGTTCGTCGAGCAGCTCAGCTACCCGAAGATGACCGCCAACACGATCGACTCGGCCGAGCGGTTCCTGACCGAACTGGACCGGGTGCGAGCCCAGGGCTACGCGGTGGACCGCAGCGAGCACGAGGACTTCATCCACTGCGTCGGGGCGCCGATCCGCAACCACCGCGGCGAAGCCGTCGCCGCCGTGTCACTGTCGGTTCCCAAGGTATTGCTGGACTTCGACGGACTGATGGGTCTCGTCGACGACGTGCTGCGCGCCGCCGGCGAGGTTTCCGCCGAGCTGGGGTGGCAGCAGAAGAACCCGAAAGGAAAGGAAGTCTGATGGCCAGGACTGTGGTCAGCACCGACAAAGCCCCGAAGCCGCCGGCGAGCATCCCGCTGTCGCAGGGCGTCCGCAAGGGCAACATCCTGCAGGTCTCGGGCCAGACCGCCGTGAACCCGGCGACCGGCAAGGTGGTCGAGGGCGGCGTCCCCGAGCAGACCGAGCAGTGCCTGCGCAACATCATCGCGATCCTGGAGGCCGAGGGCGGCTCCCTGGAGGACGTGCTGATGCTGCGGGTGTACCTGACGGACGTCTCGCAGTTCGCGGAGATGAACGAGACCTACGCCCGCGTCGTCGGCGAGCCCTTCCCGGCCCGCACCACGGTCTACGTCGGCCTCCCGGCCGGTCTCCTCGTCGAGATCGACGCTCTGGCAGTGCTTGACTGAATAGCGAAATTGCCATACGCGGCGTCGGGGCTGTCCTCGCGAGAAGGCTTCTGAGAACCCGCGGCGGTGCAAGTTGCGAGGGTGGGCTAAGCGGCTACGCCGCTTGCGTTGGCCTCAGCGCTCGCGGTGTTGGGCGTCGCGGTTGCGGCTTCGGTGCAACGAGATGGAAACGTTGAAGGGCGCCTCCGGCCTGGTCTTCAGGCGGGAGGCGCCCTTCGCTCATTCCTTGCGGCCGGTGACGGCGACGGAGAGACCGAGGCCGATCATGGCGAATCCGCCCGCCTTCTGCACCATCGCCAGGCGGCGCGGTGCGCTGGCGAGCCAGTTGCGGGCCGTGGCCGCGAACAGGCCCCACGCGCTGTCCGAGACCAGCGCGATGGCGATCGGGATCAGGGCGAGCAGCAGCATCTGCACCGGGACGTGGCCCAGCGCGGGATCGACGAACTGCGGGACCACCGCAGTGAAGAAGATGAACGTCTTCGGGTTGGCGACACCCACCACCACGCCCTCCCGCAGCGTCCGCAGGCTGCCGAAGGCCGGCGTCTGCTCCGGCAGCTGTGCCGCCAGCGGGCGACTGCTGCGCAGCGCCTTGATCCCCAGGTAGACGAGGTACACCGCGCCCGCCACCTTGATCGCGGTGAACACCACGATCGACTGCGCCACCACCGCGCCGACGCCGAGCGCCACCGCGGCGGCGACCAGGTAGCACCCGATGGCGTTGCCGACGACACTGGTCAACGCGGTGCGCCTGCCATGAGCCAAGGCCCGGCCGACGACGAACAACACGCTCGGCCCCGGTACCGCGATGATCACCAACGACATCGCCGCGAACACCAGCAACCGATCAACGGAAACCATTCCACGCACCTCCTCGACAAGCTTGGCAAGCCGCCGCGCCGGACGCCAGCGAGTTCCACCGTCCCGTGCGGTGCGGGTTCTACTGTGGACACATGTCGTTGCGTTCATTGCTGGCCTGGAACGTGCTGGTACCGGTGCTCGCGATCGTCGCGCTGGCCATCGCCTGGCCCGGCAAGGGCCTCGGCATAGGCATGGTGGTCGTCCTCGCGCTCCTGCTCGCGGGCGCCGTGCTCACCGCCGTGCACCACGCCGAGCTCATCGCGCACAAGGTGGGCGAACCGTTCGGCTCGCTGGTTCTGGCGGTCGCCGTCACGGTCATCGAGGTCGGGCTGATCGTCACGCTGATGGTCTCCGGCGGCCCGGAGACCGCGACGCTGGCGCGGGACACGATCTTCGCCGCGATCATGATCACCACCAACGGCATCGTCGGGCTGTCCCTGCTGGTGGGCGCCCTGCGCTACGACCTGACGACGTTCAACGCCGAGGGCACCGGCGCGGCGCTGGCGACGGTGGCGACGATGGGCGCGCTGAGCCTGGTGTTCCCGACCTTCACCACGACGGTGCCGGGCCCGGAATACTCGTCGTCGCAACTGGCCTTCGCCGCGGTCGCGTCGATCGTGCTGTACGCCATGTTCGTCTTCACCCAGACCGTCCGGCACCGGGACTTCTTCCTGCCGGTCACCGACGAGGGCACCGTCGCCCCGGAGGACGACCACGCGCCGCCGCCCACCGGCCGCGAGACCCTGCTCAGCATCGTGCTGCTGGTGGTCGCGCTGGTCGCCGTCGTCGGGCTGGCGAAGGTGGAATCCCCGGTGATCGAAGCCGTGGTCGACGCCATCGGGTTCCCGCAGTCCTTCGTCGGTGTCGTGATCGCCATGCTGGTACTGCTGCCGGAGACGATCGCGGCGGTGCGCGCCGCCCGCCGCCGGCGGATGCAGATCAGCCTCAACCTCGGCTACGGCTCGGCGATCGCCAGCATCGGCCTGACCATCCCGGCGATCGTGCTCGCCACGATCTGGCTGGACGGCCCGCTGCACCTCGGCCTGGGCGGAACCCAGCTGGTGCTGTTCACGCTGACGGTCATCGTCAGCGTCCTCACGGTCGTCCCGGGCCGCGCCACCCGCCTCCAGGGCGGCGTCCACCTGGCACTGCTGGCGGCCTTCTTGTTCCTGGCCGTCAACCCGTAGCAACGAGCGAAGGGCACCTCCCGCCGGATCGGCGGGAGGTGCCCTTCGTGCTTCGTCCGGTCAGCGGCGGCCGGCGAACAGCAGGAGGACCGGGCCGATGATGGTGATCGCGCCCGCCACCACGAACACCCCGCCCCAGCCCCACGCCGAGTCGGCGAGGTAGCCGGTCACCAGCGGCGCGAAGATCGAAGCGGATGTCGCGAACATCTGCACCGCGCCCGAGACGGCGCCGTAGCGGGACGCCGGCACCGCTTCGCCCACGATGATCCAGTACTGGGCGCCGGTGAGGTACAGCAGGAACACCACGACGGTCATCACCAGCACCGCGGCGAAGGTGCTGGTCAGCGTCGAGACCAGGGCGAACAGCAGCGCGGTCGCCGTCAGGCAGACGATCACCATCCACCGGCGCGGGGCGGCCGAGTCGCCGACCCGCCGGACGATCCAGTCGGTGGCCACCCCACCGACGATCAGCCCGACGCACCCGCCGACCCACGGGATCGCCCCGGAGATCGCCAGCTCGTCCAGGTCGATGCCCCGCTCCTGCACGAGGTAGTTCGGGAACCAGGACACGAACGTCCACAAGATCCACGCGTAGCCGAAGTACGCGATCGCGGTCGCCCACACCGCGGGCTTGGCCACGCAGCTCCAGAAGCCCGGCGCGTCGGCCTGCTCCTCGACGCTCGCCGCCGCCTGGCCGCCGCGGATCGCCTGCAGCTCGGCGGCGTTGACCTTCGGATGCTGCTCGGGGGAGTCGCGGACGATGGCGAACCAGCCGATCGCGGCCAGGACGCCCAGCGCGCCGAAGACCAGGAACGGGATCCGCCAGTTGCCCTGCGTGGCGTGCATGATGCCGACCACCACCGGCGTGGCGATCGCGCCGCCCAGCGGCGTGGCCGCGTTGGCGATGCCGAGCGCGGTGCCCAGTTCCCGCTTCGGGAACCAGTTGTGCATCAGCTTCGCGGTGACCGTCGCTTGTGGACCCTCGCCGGCGCCGAAGAGGAACCGGATGATCAGCAGGCTGACGAAGCCGACGCCGGCGGCGGTCAGCGCGGTGAACGCCGACCAGGCGATCACCGCCCAGCCCATCACGTTGCGCGGGCCGAACCGGTCGGCCAGCCAGCCGCCGATGAACCCGAACGGCGAGTAGGCGAGCGCGAAGATGCTGGCCAGCCAGCCGAACGCGGCGTTGGAGAAGCCGAACTCGGCGATGATCAGTGGCCCGGCGATGCCGAACGCGGCCCGGTCGGCGTAGTTCAGGCCGAGGATCGCGAAATCCGCCGCCAGCACACCGAAGCGCCGGCGGGTCGGGGTCGTGGTCGTTGCGGTGGTCGTCATGCCGGGGCACCTCCGGTGTGCAGGACGCGTTCGACGACGTCGACCGCGGTGCGGACCTCGTCGAGCGGAACGGACTCGTCGGCGGTGTGCGCGCAGGCGATCGAGCCCGGCCCGAACACCACGGCGGGCACCCCGTCCAAGGCGATCTTGCTCGCGTCGGTGCCGTAACCGACGCCCAGCGGCGCCGCGTCCAGCCCGGATTCGCGCAGGCTCCCGGCCACCGAGCGGACGAACTCCTCGGTCGGGTCGCTGTCCAGCGAGTAGTCGACGATGTGCGGCTCGTGCACCGTCACCGGCCAGCGGTCGGTGAGCTCGGCGCGCAGCTCGGCCCACACCTCGTGCGGGTCCTCACCGCCGACGGTCCGCCGGTCGATGGTCAGCACGCAGCTGTCCGGCAGAACGTTCGGCCCCTGCCCGCCCTCGATCAGGGTGACCGCGAGCGACGGCGGGCCGACGAGCGGGCGGGCCAGCGCGGCCAGTCGCGGGGCGTGCTCGCGTTGCAGGTAGCGCACCACGTCGGCGGCGACCTCGATGGCGTTGGTCTTGTCCCACGGCTGCGAGCTGTGCCCGCCGTCGCCGTGCGCCTCGATGCGGCAGCGCATGCATCCCTTGTGCGCCACCACCATTCGCAGCTCGGTGGGCTCGCCGATGATCGCGCCGACCGGGGTGGGCAGGCCGCTGGCGCGCAGCGCGGTCACGCCGCGGTACAGGTGTTCTTCGTCGACGACGCCGGCGAGCACCACGGTCCGGGGCCGCGGGCCGCCTTCGGCCAGCCGCGCCATCGCGGTCAGGAAGACCGCCAGCGGCGCCTTCGCATCGCACGCCCCTCGCCCGTACAGCCGCCCATCGCGCACCACCGGTTCGAACGGGTCGATCGTCATGCCGTCGGTTTCGACGGTGTCCAAATGGGATTCGAGCAGCAGCGGGCGGTCGTCGTCGCCGGGTAGCGTGACGATCACGTTCCGTCGCCCGTCGAGGACTTCTTCGGTGCGCGCCTGCATTCCGTGTTCGGACGCCCACTGCGCGATGTTCTCGGCGAGCTCGGTTTCGGCCGGTTCCGCGCGTTCTCGCGGATTGATGCTTGGAATGCGAACGAGGTTCGCGAGTAACTCGACCGGATCGGCCACGTCCACCCCTGGAGTCTTTTGTTGTGTGAAGCGAACAAACGCTAAGTCAGCATTCGCAAGTGGTCAAGATCTTGCGGCAAGACAAGGGTTTCGGGTATTTACCGTCCACTGTGCATTGCGCAAAATGCAATTTCGTCCACTGTGCATTGCGCCAAGTGCAATACGTGCGGCCGCGCGGGTCTTTCGGCCGTGCCGACAGGGATGAGGATCACGGATGCTGGCAGCGGACCACGCATCGAAGCGCCAGAGGGATCGACATGAACGCGCCCGAAGTTGCGCGATGGCACCTGGCGGGCGTCTGGTTCGACGCCTGCAAATGCGCCATCCCGTGCCCCTGCTCGTTCGCGCAGCCGCCGACCTACGGCGACTGCGACGGCGTCCTGCTCTGGCACATCCGCACCGGCAATTACGGCGACCTGAAGCTCGGCGGCCTCAACGTCGCGATGCTGGCGTCCTTCACCGGCAACATCTGGACTCGCGAACACAGCGACGCGCGCGCCGCGGTGTTCTTCGACGAACGCGCCGGCGAGGCGCAGCGCGCCGCGCTCCAGACGATCTTCACGGGGCGGGCCGGCGGCTGGCCGCAGCAGTTCGGCGAGCTGTTCGGGCCGGAGATCGTGGCCGTGGAGACGAACGCGATCGAGGCCGTCATCGCCGACGACCTGTCGGCCTGGCGGGTGCGGATCCCCGGCTACGCGGAGGCCGCCGTCACCGCGCTCACCGGCCCCACCAGCGCCGAAGGAGCCCGCGTCCAGGTGCACAACCTGCCCGGCGCGGAGGTCGGCCCCGGTCAGCCGCCTGCCACCTGGGGCCGGGCGACGACCGACCGGGCCGACGCGTTCGGCTTCAGCTGGGAGCGCGTGGGCAATTCCAGCAAGCTCATCCCGTTCGACTGGACGGGACCGGACGGGGCATGACGCGCGTCGCCGCCCAGCGCGGCATCCCGGCCCCGCGCACCTGGTCGCGCGCGGAGCTCGCGCTGGCGGCCGCGCTGCTCGCGCTCGCCGGGCTGGCCTGGCTGATCACCGGTCTCGCGGCGATGCCCGACATGAGCACGGGCATCCTCACCGGTGGGTCGGCCATGTCCGCCATGCCGCTGTTCCTGCTGATCTGGCCGGTGATGATGGCGGCGATGATGCTGCCCGCCAGCACGCCGTTCACCATCGGCGTGCGCCGGCTGGCCGCGGCGCGCCACGCCCGCCGCGGCACCGTTGCCGCCCTGACGGCGGGCTACCTGGTCGTCTGGAGCGCGACCGGCGTGCTCGCCTACGTCGTCCTGCGCGGGTTCGACGAGATCGCGATGCAGGGAGAGGCGGTGTCGGTGCGGGTCGGCGCGGCCGTGCTCATCTTCGCTGGCGCGTACCAGTTCACGCCGCTGAAGCGCTGGTGCCTGGCCCGCTGCCGCTCGCCGCTGGCCCTGCTGGTGCGCCACGGCGACACCGCCGTGCGCAGTCGTACGGGCGCGCTGTGGGTGGGCGTGCACCACGGCGGATACTGCCTCGGCTGCTGCTGGGCGCTGACGGTCGTGCTGATCGCGGCCGGCTCGATGAACCTCGTGTGGATGGCCGTCCTCGCCGCGCTGATCGCGCTGGAGAAAGCGGCCCCGCGAGGCGAGGCCATCGGCTTCGTGCTCGGCGTGGCCGCGATCGGCCTCGGCGTCTTCCTGCTCGTCTGGTGAGCTCAGTACACCGGGCCGGTGTACTTCTCGCCCGGGCCCTGGCCCGGGGCGTCCGGGTGGGCGGAGGCCTCGCGGAACGCGCGCTGCAAGGTCTGCAGTCCGTCGCGGATCGGGCCCGCGTGCGGCCCCAGGTATTCGACGGAAGCGGTGACCAGCCCGGCCAGCGCGGTGATCAACCGACGCGCCTCGTCCAGATCGCGCTCCGCCGCGGTGTCCGGGTCCTCGGCGGCCAGCCCGAGCTTCTCCGCGGCCGCGGACATCAGCATGACCGACGCCCGGCTGATCACCTCGACGCTGGGAACATCCGCGAGCTCGCGGACGTTGAATTCCATATCCGCGTCGGGTACCGGCTCACCAAGCAGGTCGGACGCGTTCGGGGGCGGGGTTGGCTGCGGTTCGGTCACGCCTGCTACCCTGACACGCACGACCAGCCCCTGCGCAGGCGGGGGCGGCAAAGTGGAGTCCCGCTCCCACCCGAGTAGCCGCCACAGGTTTCCGGGTTCCGGTCCTGCCGACGGCGAGAGCCATCGGCGGCACGAACGGTATTGCGGTACCGGTTCGATCGGTTTGGAGTCAGGGTCCCGCGGTCCGCGAGAGCGGAAGCCGACGGGACCTCTGCATTCCGGGGTGAGCTCTACGCGCCGCGGTGCAGTTACTAAGCCATCGAACCGAGGAGGGCCCATCAGCTCCGAGACGCGCATCAACGACCGCATCCGGGTTCCGGAGGTCCGCTTGGTCGGACCGAACGGTGAACAGGTCGGCATCGTCCGCATCGAGGACGCGCTCCGGCTTGCCCAGGAAGCGGATCTGGACCTTGTCGAGGTCGCCCCGCAGGCGCGCCCGCCGGTCTGCAAGCTCATGGACTACGGCAAGTTCAAGTACGAGAGCGCGCAGAAGGCTCGCGAATCGCGTCGCAACCAGCAGCAGACCGTCATCAAGGAGCAGAAGCTCCGGCCGAAGATCGACCCGCACGACTACGAGACGAAGAAGGGCCACGTGACCCGCTTCCTCAACCAGGGTCACAAGGTCAAGGTGACGATCATGTTCCGTGGTCGTGAGCAGTCGCGTCCCGAGTTGGGCTTCCGCCTGCTGCAGCGACTGGCCGACGACGTTTCCGAACTCGGATTCATCGAGGCCAACCCCAAGCAGGACGGCCGAAACATGATCATGGTTCTCGCGCCGCACAAGACGAACAAGACCAAGCCCAAGGCGAACGCTTAAGTCCGCAGGGCTCGTGATGTGACGCCGGGCCGGGACGCAGTCCGCGCCCCCGCCCGGCATCAGTACGAAACGAGGACGAGAAGATGCCGAAGAACAAGACCCACAAGGGCACCTCGAAGCGCTTCAAGGTGACCGGCACGGGCAAGCTGCGGCGCGAGCAGGCCGGTCGTCGGCACATCCTGGAGAAGAAGTCCAGCCGTGTCACCCGCCGGCTCGAGGGCACCGAAGCGGTGGCCAAGGCCGACGTCAAGCGCATCAACCGACTGCTGGGTCGCTGAAACCCGGCCTGCGACAGCAGGTCGGCAACGCAGTTCCAGCTTCCCGCACGGGCGGTTCCCCGCCCCCGATGAGATAACAGGACGGACCCCGTGGCACGCGTCAAGCGGGCAGTCAACGCCCAGAAGAAGCGCCGGACCATTCTCGAGTCGGCCCGTGGTTACCGCGGTCAGCGCTCGCGGCTGTACCGCAAGGCCAAGGAGCAGATGCTCCACTCGATGACCTACGCCTACCGCGACCGGCGGGCCCGCAAGGGTGACTTCCGGAAGCTGTGGATCACCCGCATCAACGCCGCGACCCGGCAGCACGGCCTGAGCTACAACCGGTTCGTGCAGGGCCTGAAGGCCGCCGAGGTCGAGGTCGACCGGAAGATCCTGGCCGAGCTCGCGGTCAACGACCCGCAGGCGTTCGCCGCGCTGGTCGAGGTGGCGCGCAAGAACCTGCCGGAGAGTGTGGCCTGATCACCGAAGGCCCCTCCGCTGCACCGCGACCCGGGACGACGACTCCGCTGACGGAGCGATCGTCCCGGGTCGCGGTCGCTCGCAAGCTCACCCGCCGCGCCGGCCGGGAGAAGGCCGGTGCGTTCCTCGCGGAAGGCGCCCAGGCGGTCGGCGAGGCGCTGACCGCGCACGCCGCCGGGGTGCTGCGGGTGCGCGATGTCTTCGCCACCGAGCAGCTCCGGCACGCAGAGTTCCTGGACCGGGCGCGCGCCGAGTCGGTGCCGGTGCACGTGGTCACCGAGCGGGCGGCAGCGTCGCTGTCGGAGACCGTCACCCCGCAGGGCCTGGTCGCGGTCTGCGACCTGCCGGACACCGCGCTGTCCGCCGCGCTCGCCGAACGCCCGAAGCTGGTCGCGGTGCTGGTCGGCGTGGCCGACCCGGGCAACGCCGGCACGGTGGTCCGGGTCGCGGACGCGGCCGGGGCCGGTGCCGTGCTGTTCGCCGGCGACACCGTCGACGCCTACAACGGCAAGGCGGTGCGGGCATCCACCGGCAGCCTCTTCCACCTGCCGGTCGCGCGGGACCGCGACGTCTCCGCCGTGCTCGCCGCCTGCCGCGCGGCCGGGCTCCGGCTGGTCGGCGCCGACGGCTACGCCACCGGCGATCTCGACACGGCCGACCGCGACGGCGAGCTCGCCGAACCCACGGCGTGGGTGTTCGGCAGCGAGGCCCACGGCCTGCCGGACGAGGTGAAGTCCGAGTTGGACACCACGCTGCGGGTGCCGCTGTACGGGCGCGCCGAAAGCCTGAACCTCGCCACCGCCGCGGCGGTCTGCCTCTACGCCTCCGCCCGCGCCCAGCACCGCTGAGCGCGGCGATTTCACGCGAAATCGCCGCACGCGCTTCGGGGAAGTTGACGATTTCGCGTGAAATCGCGAACCGGCCGGGTCCCGGGGCGCGTGTCGGCACCGGATCTCCGCGAAAAGCGGTTGGGGTCGTCGCATAGAATCTGAGGGTCAGCTTGCGGCTTGAGTCGTATGCCAACGAGCAGGTTCGCCGCCCCCGGGCCACCGGTCCGGGAATCGGGTACTGATGCCTGTCGGATCAACGGGAGTCACGCACTAACGATGTCTGGAGCCAACGACCCGTACGACCCGAAAGAGGTCGCCGCGCTGTCGCCGGAGACGCTGGACCGCGCGGTGGTCGAGGCCAGCAAAGCCTTCGCCGCGGCCACCGACCTCGATGCGCTGGCGACCGTCAAGCCCGCGCACCTCGGGGACCGTTCGCCGCTGCTGACCGCGCGCCGGGAGATCGGCGCGCTGCCGCCGAAGGCGCGATCGGAGGCGGGCAAGCGCGTCAACCAGGCCCGCGAGGCGATCCAGAGCGCCTTCGACGAGCGCCGCGCAGCCCTGCAGGCCGAGCGCGACGAGCGGGTGCTGCGCGAGGAGACCGTCGACGTCACGCTGCCCTGGGACCGCGTCCCGGCCGGCGCGCGGCACCCGATCACGCAGCTCGCCGAGCAGGTCGAAGACACCTTCGTGGCGATGGGCTGGGAGGTCGCCGAGGGTCCCGAGCTGGAGACCGAGTGGTTCAACTTCGACGCGTTGAACTTCGGCAAGGACCACCCGGCCCGCAGCATGCAGGACACCTTCTACGTCGGGCCGGAGAACTCCGGGCTGGTGCTGCGCACCCACACCTCGCCGTCGCAGATCCGCTCGCTGCTGGAGCGCGACCTGCCGGTGTACGTGGTGTGCCCCGGCCGCACCTTCCGCACCGACGAGCTGGACACCACCCACACTCCGGTGTTCTCGCAGGTCGAGGGCCTTGCGGTGGACAAGGGCCTGACGATGGCGCACCTCAAGGGCACGCTGGACGCGTTCGCCCGGGCGATGTTCGGCCCGGACTCCAAGACCCGGTTGCGGCCGTCGTTCTTCCCGTTCACCGAGCCGTCGGCGGAGATGGACGTGTGGTTCCCGGAGAAGAAGGGCGGCGCCGGCTGGGTCGAGTGGGGCGGCTGCGGCATGGTCAACCCGAACGTGCTGCGCGCCTGCGGCGTCGACCCCGAGGTCTACACCGGCTTCGCGTTCGGCATGGGGCTGGAGCGCACGCTGCAGTTCCGCAACGGCATCCCGGACATGCGCGACATCGTCGAGGGCGACGTCCGGTTCACCCAGCCGTTCGGCATCTGATGCCCACCGACACCACCCACCTGAACGAGAGAAAGGCCTGACCAAGTGCGGATTCCGGTTTCCTGGCTGGCCGAGCACCTTGAGCTGCCGGAGGAGACGACCGCGGAGACGCTGGCCGAAGCGTTCATCCGGATCGGGTTGGAGGTCGAGGAGGTCGCCCACCTGACCCAGGTGCGCGGCCCGCTCGTGGCCGGCCGCGTCGCCGCGATCGAGGAACTCACCGAGTTCAAGAAGCCGATCCGGTTCTGCCAGGTCGAGGTCGGTGCGACCGAGTCCGGCGAGCAGCAGGTGCAGGACGTCATCTGCGGCGCCCGCAACTTCCAGGAGGGCGACCTGGTGGTGGTCGCGCTGCCCGGTGCGGTGCTGCCCGGCGACTTCGAGATCACCTCGCGCAAGACTTACGGCAAGGTCAGCGAGGGCATGATCTGCTCGGCCAAGGAGCTGGGCATCGGCGAGGACCACGACGGCATCCTGGTGTTGCCGCCCGGCTCGGCCGATCCCGGGGACGACGCGGTCGAGCTGGTGGGGCTGGACGACTCGATCATCGAGCTGGCCATCACCCCGGACCGCGGCTACTGCTTCTCGGTGCGCGGCCTGGCTCGCGAGCTGTCCAACGCGCTCGACGTGCCGTTCGGCGACCCGGGCACCCGCCCGGTCCCGGCCGACGACCGGCCCTCGCGCGAGGTGGAGTTGCGCGACCCGAGCGCCTGCTCGCGGTTCGTGCTGCGCCGGGTCACCGGCGTCGACCCGACCGCGCCGAGCCCGTGGTGGCTCCGCCGCCGCCTGGCGCTGGCCGGGATGCGGTCCATCTCGCTGGCCGTGGACGTCACCAACTACGTGATGCTGGAGCTCGGCCAGCCGCTGCACGCCTTCGACACCGGGAAGCTGACTGGTGCGCTGGTGGTGCGCCGCGCCGAGCAGGGCGAGAAGCTGACCACTTTGGACGGTCTGAGCCGCGAGCTGGACCCGGACGACATCGTGATCTGCGACGACACCGGCCCGGTGTCACTGGCGGGCGTGATGGGCGGCGAGTCCACCGAGATCGGCCACAACACGCATGACGTGCTGCTGGAGGCGGCGAACTGGGATCCGGCCAGCATCGCCCGCACCATCCGCAGGCACAAGCTGCCCAGCGAGGCGGGCAAGCGCTTCGAGCGGACGGTGGACCCGGCGATCGCGGCGGTGGCCACCGAGCTGGCCGCGCAGCTGCTGGTCCGCTACGGCGAGGGCACCATCGCGCCGGGCCGCACCGACGTGGGCGAGCCGACGCAGCCCAAGCCGGTGACCATGCCGCTGGCGCTGCCGGACAAGATCGCCGGGGTGTACTACGACCGCGGCGTGACCGCCCGGCGGCTGGGCCAGATCGGCTGCCGCATCGAGGTCGGCACGTCCGACGAGGGCGTCGGCCTGGTCACCGCGACGCCGCCGACCTGGCGGCCGGACCTGAAGCAGCCGTACGACCTGGTCGAGGAAGTGCTGCGCCTGGAGGGGTACCACACGATCCCCTCGGTGCTGCCCGCCGCGCCGCCCGGACGAGGGCTCACCGCCGAGCAGCGCCGCGAGCGCGCGGTCTCCCGCGCGCTGGCCGGTGAGGGCTACGTCGAGGTGCTGCCGTTCCCGTTCGTCGGCAAGGCGACGCTGGACGACTTCGGCCTCGCCGAGGACGATCCGCGGCGGCGCACCATGACGGTGCTCAATGCGTTGGAGAGCGACCGGTCGCTGCTGACCACGACGCTGCTGACCGGGCTGGCGGAAACCTTGCAGCGCAACGTTTCCCGAGGCCAGCGCGATCTCGCGTTGTTCCACATCGGACAGGTCGTGCAGCCCGCGGAGAACCAGCCCGCGGTGCCTGCGGTCGGCGTGGCCGGGCGGCCCAGCGACGAGGAGCTCGCCGCGCTGCACGCGTCGCTGCCGGCGCAGCCGACGCACGTCGCCGTGATGCTGGGCGGCAACCGCGAGCAGGCCGGCTGGTGGGGCAAGGGCCGCGAGGCGAACTGGGCGGACGCGGTGCAGGCCGCGCGCGTCGTCGCCGAGGCCGCCGGCGTGGAGCTGACCGTGCGCGCGGGCGAGCTCGCGCCGTGGCACCCGGGCCGGTGCGCGCAGCTGAAGGCCGGTGACGTCGTCGTCGGTCACGCCGGTGAGCTGCACCCGAAGGTCGTCGAGGCGCTGGGCCTGCCGAAGCGGACCTGCGCGATGGAGCTCGACCTGGACGCCCTGCCGCTGACCGATCGCCGCCCGGCGCCGCAGATCTCGGCGTACCCGCCGGTGCTGATGGACATCGCCCTCGTGGTGGACGAGGGCGTGGCCGCGGCCGACGTGATCGACGCGGTCCGCGCCGGCGGCGGCGAGCTGCTGGAGGACATCCGGCTGTTCGACGTCTACGAGGGCGAGCAGCTCGGCGAGGGCAAGAAGTCGCTGGCCCTGGCGCTGCGTTTCCGCGCTTCGGACCGGACGCTCAAGCAGGAGGAGGCCACCGAGGCCCGCGACGCGGCGGTGCGAGCCGCCACCGAGCGCCTTGGCGCCAGCCTCCGCGCCTGATTGTCGGGGGCCCGGATTCCGGTGATCCGGGCCCCAGTTTCGAGGAGCGGCCGTGGTCAAGCTGGATCGGTTGATCAACGTTCTCGGCGGCTTCGGGGCCCGGTTGGGCAACGCCCCGCGAACCAGGTCGACGGAACTGCGGTCGGTGGCGCTGCACGACCCGGCCGATCCCGCCGCAGGCGGTGAGGACGTCCTGCTCGCCGTCGGTGTCGACGCCGACGGTGCGGCGGAGCTGCTTTCGAATACCCGCGCCGAAGTGGTCGTGCTGCGCTGCACCGATCTCGGCGAGCAGGCGCTCGCGACGGCTCGCGACCGAGACGTGACGGTCGTGCTCGTCGACCCGGCCGTGTCGTGGGGACAGCTGGCGGGCGTGATCTACGGGCTGGTGCTCGAAGGCCGCGAAACCGAGGCGGGGCGGGGCCCGACCGACCTGTTCGCACTGGCCGACGCGCTCGCGGACTCGGTCGGCGGCCCGGTGACGATCGAGGACCACCGCTCCGGCGTGCTCGCGTACTCCAGTCGGCAGCACAGCGCCGACCGGGCCCGCCTGGCCACGATCCTGGGGCGGCGGGTGCCGGCGGAGATCCGGCGGAAGCTGACCGAGCGCGGCGTGTTCCGGCACCTGGAGACCTCCGACGAACCTCTCTTCGTGGCGCCGCTGGAGCCGGAATCCCTGCACGGCCGGGCGGTCGTGGCGGTCCGCGCGGGCAAGGAGCTGCTGGGCTCGATCTGGGTGGTGACGGAGCACGCGCTCACGGACGCGCACCAGGCCGCGCTGGTCAGCGGGGCGCGCACCGCGGCGCTGCACCTGCTCCGCGCGCGGGCCAGCGCGGATCTGGAGCGGCAGGTCGAATCCGACCTGGTCACCGGGCTGCTGGAGGGACACGAGGACCCCGCCGCGGTGTTGAGCCGCCTCGGCCTGCGCAGTGCGAGGTACCGCGTGGTGGCGGTGCAGGTGCACACCGGTGGCGCGCCGGAGGCCGCCCCGCTGCTCGCCTTCGAGCGGGCGACGACCGGTTTCGGCTGGTCGCGGCCGGGGCGCAGCGCGCTGTTCGCGAACACCGTCTACACGATCTTGCCGCACGAGGACGCCGAGCCGGCGTGCGAATGGGCGCGGGCCCTGGTCCGGGAACTCGCCGGCGATGCGACGGTCCTCGTCGGCGTGGGTGGCCCGGCCGAGCCGGCGCAGCTGGTGGACAGCAGGCAGGAAGCCGACGAGAGCCTGGCGATCCACGCGACGCGGGCGGACCGGGTCGCGGCCGTGGTTTACGACGAGGCGTGGCACGAGATCTTGCTGCGGCGGCTGCGGCACGCCGCGTCGACCGGGCGGGCGCCGGATCGCGGTCCCGTCGTCGAGCTCCGCCGCCACGACCGAGAGCACGGCACGAGCTACGTCGAGACGCTGCGGGCGTGGCTGGAGTGCCAGGGCGATTTGGGTGCCGCGGCGGCGCGGCTGGAGGTCCACCCGAACACGGTCCGGTACCGGATGCGGAAGATGGCCGAGCTGACGCCGCTGGCCCTGGACGATCCCGACGCCCGGCTGGCGATGATCATCGCGCTCGCCGTGTAGTCGGTTCCGGCCAATCCGGCCGCCACGATTTGTGCGATTCCGACACTGGCGCGGCGGCGCGACGCGGGCAGGCTCCACCTCAAGACGTTTCGAGGAGGAAGCATGCGCGAGGACGGGATCGACGGGGTTCCGCGCCGGGCCGTGGTGATCGGCGCGGGTGTGGTCGGCTTGTCGACCGCTTGGTTCTTGCAGGAGCACGGCGTCGAGGTCACGGTGCTGGACCGGACGGACGTGGCGGCCGGTGCGTCCTGGGGCAACGCCGGCTACCTCTCGCCGGGTTTCTCGATCCCGCTGCCGGAGCCGAGCGTGCTGCGCTACGGGTTGCGGTCGCTGTTCGACCGGGACGCGCCGCTGTACGTGCCGACCTCGGTGGATCCCGGGCTGTGGTCGTTCCTCGCCGGTTTCGCCCGGCGGTGCACGCCCCGGGCCTGGCAGCGGTCGATGCGCGCGTTCGTCCCGATGAACGCCGAGTGCCTGGACGCCTTCGACTCGCTGACCGCCGGCGGCGTGTCCGCGCCGACCGTGCCCGCGCCGATCACGGCGGCGTTCGAGAAGCCCGAGCAGGTCGCCGAGCTGCGGCACGAGTTCGAGCAGATCCGCCGCTGCGGCCAGGAGGTCGAGGTCCGCGAACTGTCCACTTCGGACGTCGATGTGCCGCAGCTGTCGTCGCGCATCGCGGCGGTGCTGCGGGTGGAAGGGCAGCGCTACGTGGATCCCGGCGAGTTCACCCGGAGCCTGGCGAAGTCGGTGGTGGAGCGCGGCGGCACGCTGCGCACCGGGTTCCGCGTGCGCGAGGTGCTGCGCGGCTCCGGGCAGGTGACCGTCAAGTCGGAGCAGGACGAGCGGGTGTCGGCCGAGGTGGTCGTGCTGGCCACCGGCTCGTGGCTGAGCCGGCTGGCGAAACCACTGGGCGTCCGGACGCCGGTGCGGGCCGGGCGCGGTTACTCGTTCACGGTACCGACCGAGCAGCCGGTTCCGGGCCCGATCTACCTGCCCGCGGCGCGCGTGGCCTGCACGCCGTATCAGGGCGGCCTTCGGGTGGCGGGAACGATGGAGTTCCGCTCGGCGGACGATCCGCTGGACCGCCGCCGCATCGAAGCGATCGTGCGCTCCGCGCGCCCGCTGCTGAAGGGCGTCGGCTGGGACGAACGCCGCGACGAGTGGGTCGGCGGCCGACCGGTGACGCCCGACGGCCTGCCGCTGATCGGCGCGACGAAGATGTCCGGCGTCTACGTCGCGGGCGGCCACGGCATGTGGGGCCTGACCCTGGGCCCGCTGACCGGGCGCCTGCTGGCGGAGCAGATCACCACCGGCAAGCGCCCGGCGCTCCTGCAGCCGTTCGACCCGCTGCGATGAGCACCGACCTGACGGCCGTGGAACGAGCGGAACTCGACCGCCTCCGCCGCGAGAACCAGCTGCTACGAGTGGAAAAGGAGATGCTGCTGCGAATCGCCACGGAATACGCCCTGGAGCGGCGCAGCCGAGTCGTACCAGGCTGACGCGCGGCCGAAGTGGATCTCTCCCGAACCGCACCTCAGCCGATCGACTTCCTGGCAGGATGTCCGGGTGGTCGGAGCCGGGGGTGCGCGGAGCCTGCAGGAGATCCTGCGGCAGCGGCAGGGCAACGAGTTCGTCGGCCGCAGTCTGCAGTGCAGCGTCTTCCGCACGAACCTGCAATTGCCGCCGGTGGACCGCAAGTTCGTGTTCGGCCTGCACGGGCAGGCGGGTATCGGCAAGACGTTCCTGCTGCGCCAGCTCCGGGAGACCTCGCTGCAGCACGACGCGCTGGTCGCGGTCACCGACGACAACGAGTCGAACCTGGTGGCGGCGATGGGCGCGATCTCCCGCCAGCTGGCCGGGCAGGGCGGCGAGACCCGCAGCTTCGCCCAGCGCCTCAAGGAATACGAAGGCAGGCACGACGACGTGCTGTCCGATCCGCAGGCGCCGTCGGAGGCCCGGGAACTGGTGATGTCGACGGCGATCCGGTTCGGCCTCGGTGTGGTGCGCATGGCCGCACCGGGGCTCGGGCCGGTCGCCGACGCCGTCCCGCCGGAGAAGCTCCAGGCGTGGATGGAGCAGTGCCGGGGCTACCTCGCGCGGAAGTTCGGCAGCCAGGCCGATGTCCGGTTGCTGCTGTCGCCCGTCGAGGAGCTCACTCCGTTCCTCGTCGACGACCTGCGGAAGATCGCCCAGCACCGGCAGCTGGTGATGCTGTTCGACAACTACGAGAGGACCTCCGAGGTCATCGAGCCGTGGCTGCTGCGCATGCTGCAGGGGCACTACGGAGAACTCCCGCTCAACCTGCTCCTCGGCATCGCCGGACAGCACCCGCTCGATCCCAACAGCTGGGGCGAGTACTCGTCGATCACCGTGACCTGGCGGCTCGACCCGTTCACGTCCGAGGAAGCCAGAACCCTGCTGAATCGCAGGGGAGTCCTCGATCCCGGCCTGGTGGACGTCGTGCTCGAACTGTCGGGTGGTCTCCCGCTGCTGGTCGCCACCTTGGCCGAGTCGGGGCACGATGCGCACGACCCGACGGGGATGGCGGTGGCGCGGTTCCTGAACTGGGTTCCCGACCAGCAGCGCCGCGAGGACGCCGTGCTGGCCGCGCTGCCCCGGGGCCTCGACGAGGACATCCTGGCCGCGTTGGGCGCTGCGGACGGCACGGCCGAGCTGTTCCGCTGGCTGCGCGACCGGCCGTTCGTGCACGAGAGCCAGGGTCGTCTCCAGTACCACCAGGTGGTTCGGGAGACGATGGTGCGCTACGAACGCGGTCGCGCTCCGAGGCGTTTCCGCCTGCGCCACCAAACGCTGGCCGAGCACTTCGAACGGTGCCGCCGGGAACTCGGGTTGCCGGGCGAATCTGTGGTACGACGGCGAATGGCGGGCGCTGCTGGTCGAGGAGTACTACCACCGGCTGTGCTGGGCCGCGCACCGCTGGTTGCCGGCCGCCCTGGAGCACTGCGCGGCGGCGTGCGACGTCGACGCCGTGACCGCGCAGTCCTGGTTCGACATGTTCGTCGAGGCCGCACGGGATTCGTCGGTGTCGATGGTCGTCACGTTCGTGCGCGACGTGCAGCGCTTCGTGCGCCCCAGCGGGGAACTGGATCTCAACGGCCTGCAGAAGTACCTCATCGGCAGGCTGGAACAGGACGGCCACGGGCGGGCGACGAGTACCCGGGCGCGCACCTGGGTTGCTACCGATGCCGGGGCGGCCATCTCGGGTGGTGGCGCCTGGTCGTTCGGAGAGCAGGAACGCCAGGGCTCCCAGTACCCGGGAAAGCAGGACCATTTCGGCACCGACCTGTCGGAGTCGGCGCCGCCGGTCATCGGCGAGTGAGGTCGTGGGCCCCGAACTCGGTTGCCGTGATGCCCATCAGCACGAGGTACTGGGCCCCGCCGCACAGGAACTCCGGGTCGCGCAGGCGGCCTTCCTCGCGGAAGCCGAGTTTGCCGTGCAGCGCAAGGGAAGCCAGGTTGCCGTCGTAGATCCCGACCTCGCACTTGCGGTAGCGGAGCCGTCCGAACATGTACGCGAGCAGGGCGGTGATCGCGTCGTCGGCGTAGCCGCGGCGGCGGTGCTGCGGGCCGATCCCGATGCCGTAGCTGAACCGGCCGGAACCGGGTTCGGCTTGGCTGGCGCACAGCGAGCCGACCAGCGTCCGGTCGCGCAGCGTCTCGATGGCCAGCTGGATGTCGTCGCCGGAGTCGGCGTGGTGCGCCCGGTGTGCTCCCCAGTGCCGGTACCCGTCGAACTTCGGGTAGTGGGTGTCGGAGGATTCCCGGTCGAACCGCATCAGGGTGCGCCGGTCGGCCGGCTCGACGCGCCGCAACCACACCCGCTGCCCGACCGGGCCCGACGTCGTGATCGACGCCGAACGGCGGGCACCCGTGCCGGGGCGGGGTGGGGTCATCGTCATCGGCAACGATGATGCCGGGCGAGCCGCGCCGAACTCGAAGCGGGGTGCCGGAACACTCGGTCGCTAGCCGCGCACGGCGCGTAGCGCGAGCTGCGTCCGGTTCTCGCAGCCGAGCACCGTCATGAGCCGCGAGACGTGGCCTTTCACCGTGCCTTCGCTGAGGTAGAGCCGGGCGGCGATGTCCGCGTTCGGCAAGCCCTCCGCGACCAGCGCCAGCACCTCCCGCTCCCGCTCGCCGAGCGCCGCGAGCTCGGGGTCGGGCCGCGACACGGGCTCCGCCTCGCGGCGTTTCCGCAGCCGCTGCGCCGCTTCTTCGGAGAGCACCGACGCGCCCGTCGCGGCGGCGACCACCAGCGGCACGAGCTGCGCCGGGGGAGTGGTCTTGAGCAGGAAGCCGGTTGCCCCCGCGTCCAGGGCGCCCAGCACGTGCTCGTCGGTGTCGAGCGTGGTCATCGCGACCACGACCGGCGGATCGGGCAGCGCGCGGATCTTCGCGGTGGCGGTGACGCCGTCCATCCCCGGCATCCGCAAGTCCATCAGGACCACGTCGGGCCGGTGACGCGCCGCGGCTTCGACGCCGACGGCGCCGTCGTGTGCCACCGCGTCCACCACGATCTGCCCGGTGGCGGACAGGATGATGCCGAGGAATTCGCAGACCATCGACTCGTCGTCCACCACGACGACGTGCACGGCGTCGCCGGTCACGGCAGTTGCGCCAGCTCGGTCCACGTGCCATCCCGCTCGTCAGGGGTTGATCCGCCCGCAGGCAGGCTCGCCCGCAGAGCGTAGCCGCCGTCGCCGGTCGGTGCGTGCTCGCAGTGCCCACCGAGCAGCGCGACCCGTCGCCGCAGGCCGGCGAGCCCAATTCCGTTGCCAGGGCCGGGATCTGGTTCGCCGCGGCCGTTGCGCACCAGGACGTCGATGGTGTCGGCCACCTTGATCTCGACCAGGACTTCGGCTCCTGGCGCGTGCTTTCGGGCGTTCGTCAGCCCTTCCCGCACCACCTGCCGAACGGTGCGCGCGAGGGACTGGGGCACCGCGGCGAATTCTTCCGCCAGCACCAGCTGCACGGACTGGCCGGCTGCGCGCGCCTCGTCGACCAGTTCCGCCACCTCCGGCGGCGGGGCGTGACCGGAAGTGCCCAGCAGGTCCAGGAGTTGCCGCAGTTCGGCCAGTCCTTCGGTGCCCAGGCGGCTCATCTGCTCCGCGGCCTGCCGCGCGTTGCCCTCGGTCGTCGTGACCGCGAGGGCGTTGGCGTGCAACACCAGCAGTGTGAGCACATGTCCGAGCGTGTCGTGCATTTCCGCCGCCACCTTCTGCCGTTCCTGCTCGCGCGCCTCGCGGATCGCGGCGGCCCGCTCGCGGGCCAGCGCCGCGACGCGGTCGCGGCGGGCCTGGCGAAGCCGCCGGGCCAAGCTGACGCTCACGCCGCCGAGGACGGGGCCGGCCGCGCTCAACACGGCGGCAAGGGCCGAGTCTCCGTCGAGCGTCGCCCGCACCCCGACGACGAGCAGGTACCCGAGCAGGATCGCGCCCGAGATGCGCAGTTGCCGCGGCGTGCGCGCATCTTCCACCACCAGCACGGTGGCCCACGCCAGCGCGAGCGGAACCCAGATCACGCCCTGCTCGACCAGCAGCGCTCGCCAAGGCGAGTCGGCCAGTTGCATCACTCCTGCGACGACGGCGACAGCCGCCAAGCCGATGTGCCGGTGCGTGGGCAGGCGCGCGACCAGCACCGTCGCGGCCAGCTGAGCCAGCAGCCCGACGGCGATCGGCGGAGCGAGGGCGGCAGGCGGCCCCGGCAGCACGGCGAGCGCGAAGGCGGCGCCCAGGATCGCGAACGCCGCGGCGATGAACGGCAGCCAGCGCCGCATGCGCCCGCCAGTGCAGACATCGGTCATCCGGGAATCGTATGGCGGGTGCGGCGCCAGGACGCCGGTCGCGGCGCAGGTCCGGACTTTCGTCGGGCAACGCCGGACTTTCGTCGCCCAGCCGCCCCCGCAGCAGGCTGCGGGGGCAAAACCCGTTGCGACGGCGGGAGATGACGGATCAGCGCGTGGTGGACCAGGATCGCGGGCGCTCACGGATCGACCGGGAGGCCGTGAGCGCGGCGCCGACCAGCACCGCGAAGCCCAACGACCGGCAGCGCCACGACCAGGGCGAGCGTGATCAGCCCGGCGAGCCCGAGACCGCCGCTGGCGAGCATCCCGGTGTATCCGGCTCTGGGCACGTCGGTTGGCCTGGACACCACCGGCGCGCCCCTTTGCTCCCGGGCCCGAAGGGCACGTTGCGCCAAGAAGATCAGTTCGTCCCGCCCTTGATCGAGCGGAGCCGGGCCCGGTCGCCGCCGCCGGAAACTTGCCGCCCGTTCGGGTGCCACGCGGTGGGAGGATTGGGGTGAACGGGCCGTTCGCCGCGTGACGGCCGCCCGTTTGATTAATGTTGCATCGGAGTGCATAATCATCCGCATGACGGTTCGAGTGGCAGTTGCCGGGGCTAGCGGCTACGCGGGCGGGGAACTGCTCCGCCTGCTGCTGTCGCACCCCGAGGTGGAGATCGGCGCGTTGACCGCGGGCGGCAACGCCGGGAGCAAACTCGGGCAGCACCACCCGAACCTGCTGCCGCTGGCGGACCGCGTGCTCGCCGACACCACGACCGCCGAGCTCGCCGGCCACGACGTCGTCTTCCTCGCGCTCCCGCACGGCCACTCCGCGGCCATCGCCGCCGAACTCGGCGACGACGCGGTCGTCATCGACTGCGGCGCCGACCACCGGCTCAACGACCCCACCGACTGGGACCGCTGGTACGGCGGCGAACACCCCGGCACCTGGCCCTACGGCATCCCCGAGCTCCCCGGCGCCCGGGACCGGCTCCGCGGCTCCCGCCGCGTCGCCGTCCCCGGCTGCTTCCCGACGGTGTCCTCGCTGGCGCTCGTCCCCGCGCTCGCCGCCGGGCTCGTCGAGCCGGATGCGGTCGTCGTCGCGGTCACCGGCACCTCCGGCGCCGGCCGCGCGCTCAAGCCGCACCTGCTCTCCGCCGAGGTGATGGGCTCCGCCAGCGTCTACGGAGTGGGCGGCGCGCACCGGCACACGCCGGAGCTCGTGCAGAACCTCAGCGCCGCGGCCGGGGAGCCGGTGAAGGTGTCGTTCACACCGGTCCTCGCCCCGATGCCGCGCGGCATCCTCGCCACCTGCTCCGCTCCGCTGCGCGCGGGCGCTGACGAGGACACCGCCCGCAAGGCCTACCTCGATGCCTACGGCGACGAGCCGTTCGTGCACGTGCTGCCCGAGGGCCACTGGCCGCAGACCTCTGCGACGCTCGGCGCGAACACCGTCCACCTGCAGCTGGCGGTGGATCCGGACGCCGGCCGGCTGATCATCGTCGGCGCCGAGGACAACCTCACCAAGGGCACCGCCGGCGGCGCCGTGCAGTGCATGAACCTCGCGATCGGGCTGCCCGAGACCACCGGGCTGCCGCTGGTCGGGGTGGCTCCATGAGCGCGTTGAAGCTCCGGCTGCACGCCGAGCAGCTGGCGGTCGGCCTGGTTCCGGCGCACGCCAACCTGGCGTTGACCGGTGGCACCGCGCCGATCCACGGCAGCCTGACCACCAGCGCGGGCCGCACCATCATCTTCCCGTTCTCGCTGGCCGCCGAGTCCGGGCCCGACGTTCGGGTGGAAGGGCCGTTCCGCGCGCTGGAGATCGACGGCCCGCTGGACTTCGCGCTGACCGGCGTGCTGGCGGCGCTGCTGGCTCCGCTGGCCGACGCCGAGATCAGCGTCTTCACCCTGTCCACATTCGACACCGACTGGATCCTGGTCCCGGCCGATGCGGCCGAGCGGGCCGCCGACGTGCTGACCTCCGCTGGGCACACCGTGGATATCGAGGAGAACCAATGAGCGTGACCGGACCTGCCGGTTTCCGGGCGGCCGGGATTGCCGCCGGGATCAAGGCCGCGGGCGCGCGCGATGTCGCGCTGGTCGTCAACGACGGGCCGCGGCAGGCCGCCGCCGGAGTGTTCACCACCAACAAGGTCAAGGCCGCGCCGGTGCTTTGGTCGCAGCAGGTGCTGACGGAGCGCAAGCTGCGCGCGGTGGTGCTCAACTCCGGCTGCGCCAACGCCTGCACCGGCCCGGAGGGTTTCCAGGACACCCACGCCACCGCCGAGAAGGTCGCCGACGTGCTCGGCGTCGGCGCCATCGAGATCGCGGTGTGCTCCACCGGCCTGATCGGCGAGCGGCTGCCGATGGACGCGCTGCTGTCCGGTGTGGACACCGCGGCGAAGGCGCTGGACGCCACCGACCAGGCCGGTCTCGACGCGGCCACGGCGGTGCTCACCACCGACAGCAAGCCGAAGCGGGCCTTCGGCGCGCACGACGCGGGCTGGTCGGTCGGCGGATTCGCCAAGGGCGCCGGGATGCTCGCGCCGAACCTGGCCACCATGCTCAGCGTCGTCACCACCGACGCGGTGATCGGCGGCGACGACCTCGACGAGGCGCTGCGCGCGGCCGCCCGGGTCACCTTCGACCGGCTCGACGTCGACGGCGGCACCTCCACCAACGACACCGTCCTCGTGCTGGCCTCCGGCGCCTCCGGCGTCGAACCGTCCAAAGAGGACTTCACCGGGCTGCTCACCGCCGTCTGCACCGACCTGGTCCGCCAGCTGCAGGACGACGCCGAAGGCGCCACCAAGACCATCGACATCACCGTGCGCGGCGCGGTCAGCGAGGCCGACGCGGTCGCCATCGGGCGCACCATCGCCGAGGACAACCTGGTCAAGACCGCGATGTTCGGCTCGGACCCGAACTGGGGCCGGATCGCGATGGCGCTCGGCCGGGTCGACGCCGAGATCGACGTGGCCAAGCTGGAGATCGCCACCAACGGCGTCACGCTCTACGCGAACGGCACCAAGGCCCGCGACCGCAGCGAGGCCGACCTCTCCGGCCGCGCCATCGAGATCGTCGTGGACCTGCACCTCGGCGAGCACGCGGCGACCATCCTGACCACCGACCTGTCCCACGACTACGTCGAAGAGAACAGCGCGTACTCCTCATGACCAAGCAAGAAACCAGCGACCGGCTGGCCACCGCGGCCGAGAAGGCCAGCGTCCTCGTCGAAGCCCTCCCGTGGCTGCAGCGCTTCCACGGCGCGACCGTCGTGATCAAGTACGGCGGCAACGCGATGATCGACGACGAGCTCAAGCGCGCCTTCGCGCACGACATGGTGTTCCTGCGGCTCGCCGGCCTGCACCCGGTGGTGGTGCACGGCGGCGGCCCGCAGATCACCGCGATGCTCGACCGGCTCGGCATGGAAGGCGAGTTCCGCGGCGGCCTGCGGGTGACCTCCCCGGAGACCATGGACGTGGTGCGCATGGTGCTGGTCGGCCAGGTCGGGCGCGAACTGGTCGGGCTGATCAACCAGCACGGGCCGTACGCGGTCGGCATGTCCGGCGAGGACGCCCGGCTGTTCACCGCCGAGCGCCGCACCGCGACGGTCGACGGCGAAGCCGTGGACGTCGGGCTCGTCGGCGACGTGGTGTCGGTCAACGCCGACGCGGTGCTCGACCTGATCAAGGCCGGTCGCATCCCCGTCGTCTCGACCGTCGCCCCCGACGCCGACGGCGTGGTGCACAACGTCAACGCCGACACCGCCGCCGGAGCCCTGGCCGTCGCGCTCGGCGCCGAGAAGCTCGTGGTGCTCACCGACGTCGAGGGCCTCTACACGAACTGGCCGGACCGCGGCTCGCTGGTGTCGCGCCTGGACACCGACCAGCTGGCGGAACTGCTGCCCGGCCTGTCCTCCGGCATGGTCCCCAAGATGGAGGCCTGCCTGCGCGCGGTGCGCGGCGGGGTGCCGCGGGCGCACGTCATCGACGGCCGCCTCGCGCACTCGGTCCTGCTGGAGGTTTTCACCAGCGCCGGTGTCGGCACGATGGTGCTGCCAGTCGAGGCAGCGGAAGGCGAGAACTGATGACCACCAACGCCGCGGGCGCGCAGCGCTGGCAAGCGTCCATGATGGACAACTACGGCACGCCGAAGCTGACCTTCGTCAGCGGCTCGGGCGCCGAGTTGACCGACGCCGACGGCAAGACCTACCTGGACTTCCTCAGCGGCATCGCGGTCAACGCGCTCGGTCACGCGCACCCGGCCGTGGTGCAGGCCGTCTCCGCGCAGATCGGCAAGCTCGGCCACGTCTCCAACCTCTACGTGCACGAACTCGGCCTGAAGCTCGCCGAACGGCTGCTCGACCTGGCCGGCGCGACCGGCCAGGGCAGGGTGCTGTTCTGCAACTCCGGTGCCGAGGCCAACGAGGCCGCGTTCAAGATCGCGCGACTGACCGGCCGCGCCAAGCTGGTCGCCGCCCACGGCGGCTTCCACGGCCGCACCATGGGTGCCCTGGCGCTCACCGGCCAGCCCGCCAAGCAGCAGCCCTTCGAGCCGCTGCCGCCCGGCGTGGTGCACGTGCCCTACGGCGACGTGGCCGCGCTGGAGTCCGAAGTGGACGACAACACCGCTGCGGTGTTCCTGGAGCCGATCCAAGGCGAGAACGGCGTTGTCGTGCCGCCCGAGGGCTACCTGCAGGCCGCCCTGGAGATCGCCACCCGCAACGGCGCGCTGCTGGTGCTTGACGAGGTGCAGACCGGCATCGGCCGCACCGGCTCGTGGTTCGCCTTCCAGCGCACCGGCGTCGTGCCCGACGTGATCACCCTGGCCAAGGGCCTCGGCGGCGGCCTGCCGATCGGCGCCTGCATCGGCATCGGCGCCGCGGGCGACCTGCTGCACCCCGGCCAGCACGGCACCACCTTCGGCGGCAACCCGGTGGTCTGCGCCGCCGCGCTGGCGGTGCTGGACACCATCGCCGCCGACGGGCTGCTCGAACACGTCGAGCAGGTCGGCAAGGACCTGGTCACCGGCCTGCAGCAGCTCGACCACCCGCTGATCGGCGAGGTGCGCGGCGCGGGCCTGCTCATCGGCGTCGGCCTCACCGAGCCGGTGTCGGCCAAGATCGCCGCCGCCGCGCAGGAAGCCGGCTTCCTGATCAACCCCATCCAGCCCGACGCGATCCGGCTGGCCCCACCGCTGATCGTGCGGCCCGACCAGGTGCGGCGACTGCTCGCCGCCCTGCCCGCGCTGCTCGACGCTGCCAAGGAGAACCACTGATGCCCCGGCACTTCCTCCGCGACGACGACCTCACGCCCGACGAGCAGGCCGAGGTCCTCGACCTCGCCGACCAGCTCAAGGCCGATCCGCTCGGCTCCGACGCGCTGGCCGGGCCCAAGTCGATCGCGGTGCTCTTCGAGAAGAACTCCACCCGCACCCGCCTGTCCTTCGAGGTCGGTATCGCCCAGCTCGGCGGCCAACCGGTCGTCGTGGACGGGCGGATGATGCAGCTCGGCCGTGAGGAGACCATCGAGGACACCTCCCGGGTGCTGTCCCGCTACGTCGACGCCGTGGTGTGGCGGACCTTCGCGCAGGCCCGCATCGACGCCATGGCCTCGGTGTCCCGGGTGCCGGTGATCAACGCGCTCACCGACGAGTTCCACCCCTGCCAGGTGCTCGCCGACCTGCAGACCATCCGGGAACGGCACGGCAAGCTCGCCGGCCTCACCCTGACCTACCTCGGCGACGGCGCCAACAACATGGCGCACTCGCTGATGGTCGGCGGCGTCACCGCCGGCATGCACGTCCGCATCGGCGCGCCGGAGAGCTTCCGGCCGCTGGACTGGGTGCTGGAGGCCGCCAAGCAGCGCGCCGCCGAGACCGGCGGCTCCGTCGAGCTGTTCAACACCCCGAACGGCGCGGTCGAAGGCGCGGACGTGCTGGTCACCGACGCCTGGACGTCGATGGGCCAGGAGAACGACGGCAAGGACCGGGTCAGCCCGTTCCGGCCGTTCCAGGTCAATGCCGAACTGCTGGCCGCCACCGGCAAGACCGACACCAGCGTGCTGCACTGCCTGCCCGCGCACCGCGGCATGGAGATCACCGACGACGTGATCGACGGCCCGGCCAGCGCGGTGTTCGACGAAGCCGAGAACCGCCTGCACGCGCAGAAGGCGCTGCTGGCGTGGCTGGTGCGACGAGCATGACGACCCGGGTCGCGCGGCAGGCCCGCATCATCGAACTGGTCGCGTCGATGGGCATCCGCAGCCAGACCGAACTGGCCAAGCTGCTCGCCGGCGACGGCATCGACGTCACCCAGGCGACGCTGTCGCGGGACCTCGACGAGCTCGGCGCGGTCAAGCTGCGGGGCGCCGACGGCGGGGCGGCGGTCTACGTCATCCCCGAGGACGGCAGCCCGGTCCGCGGCGTGCAGGGCGGCACGTCGCGGCTGAGCCGGCTGCTCGGCGAGCTGCTCGTCGGCGCCGACGGCGCGGGCAACCTGACCGTCCTGCGGACCCCACCGGGCGCGGCGCAGTTCCTGGCCAGCGCCATAGACCGGGCGGCGCTGCCGGAGGTGGTGGGCTCCATCGCAGGCGACGACACCGTGATGATCGTCGCCCGCGAGCCCCTCACCGGGCACCAGCTGGCCGACCGGTTCAGCGACATGGCCGCGGGCGGACGGCAATCCGAAGCGGACGCCGAGACGACGCGGTCCACAATGGATCACGACGACCAACACTTGACCGAGGGAACACCGTGACGCAGCAAGGCAGCGAGCCCACCAAGCTCTGGGGCGGCCGGTTCGCCTCCGGCCCGGCCGAAGCGATGGCCGCGCTGAGCCTGTCGACCCACTTCGACTGGCGACTGGCGCCCTACGACATCGCCGGATCACGCGCACACGCCCGCGTGCTGCACCGCGCCGGGCTGCTCACCGCCGACGAACTCGAGCGGATGCTCGCGGGCCTGGACGTCCTGGCCGCGGACGTCGAGGCGGGCACCTTCAAGCCGGTGATCGACGACGAGGACGTCCACACCGCCCTCGAACGCGGCCTGCTGGAACGCGTCGGGCCGGAACTCGGCGGCAAGCTGCGCGCCGGGCGCTCCCGCAACGACCAGGTCGCCACGCTGTTCCGGATGTGGCTGCGCGACGCCAACCGCCGCGTCGTTGCCGGCGTCCTCGACATCGTCGACGCCCTCGTCGCCCAGGCCACCAACCACCCCGGCGCGGTGCTGCCCGGCCGCACCCACCTGCAGCACGCGCAACCGGTGCTGCTGGCGCACCACCTCCTCGCGCACTGCCAGGCGCTGCTGCGCGACGTCCAGCGCTTCCGCGACTGGGATGCCCGCACCGCCTACTCGCCCTACGGCTCGGGCGCCCTGGCGGGCTCCTCGCTCGGGCTCGACCCGCAGGCCGTCGCCGCCGAGCTCGGCTTCGCCGGCGCCGTCGACAACTCCATCGACGGCACCGCCTCGCGCGACTTCGCCGCCGAGGCGGCGTTCTGCCTCGCGATGCTCGGCGTGAACCTCTCGCGCATTGCCGAAGAGGTGATCATCTGGAACACCGCCGAGTTCGGCTACGTGACGCTCGACGACGCCTGGGCGACCGGCAGTTCGATCATGCCGCAGAAGAAGAACCCGGACGTCGCCGAGCTGGCCCGCGGCAAGTCCGGGCGGCTCATCGGCAACCTCGGCGGCCTGCTGGCCACGCTGAAGGCGCAGCCGCTGGCGTACAACCGGGACCTGCAGGAGGACAAGGAACCGGTCTTCGACTCCGTCGAACAGCTGGAGCTGCTGCTGCCCGCGATGGCGGGCATGCTCGGCACCCTGACCTTCCACACCGGGCGGCTGGCCGAACTCGCGCCCGCCGGCTTCACCCTCGCCACCGACATCGCGGAGTGGCTGGTGCGGCAGGGCGTCCCGTTCCGGGTCGCGCACGAGGCGTCGGGGGAGTGCGTGCGCACCGCCGAGGCCCGCGGCGTCGGGCTGGAGGACCTGACCGACGAGGAACTCGCCGCGGCCAACCCCGCGCTCACCCCGCAGGTGCGCGAGGTGCTGACCGTCGAAGGCTCGATCGCCTCCCGCGACGCGCACGGCGGCACGGCCCCGAACCGGGTGGCCGAGCAGCGCGAACGCGTCGCCGCCGGGGTGCGGCAACATCGCGAGTGGCTGTCTAAGTGATCACGGTTTGGGCACGACCGGTAGTGTCTTGCCTGTGAGTCAGGTGACACGCGACGAACTTGCCCTCGATCCGCTGTGGGTGGCCCGCCGCTTGCTCGGCTGCGAGCTGAGGTCGAACGGGCCGCAGGGCGAGGTCGGCGTACGCCTGGTCGAGGTTGAGGCCTATCGCGGCGTGGACGACCCCGCGTCGCACTGCTACCGCGGGCAGACCGAGCGCAACGCCGTGATGTTCGGTCCGGCGGGCCACCTGTACGTGTACTTCGTGTACGGGATGCACTTCTGCATCAACGTCGTGTGCCTGACCGACGGTGTCCCCGGTGCGGTGCTGTTGCGCGCCGGGGAGATCACCACGGGTCCCGAGCTCGCCCGGTCCCGCCGCCCGGCGGCCCGCAAGGACGCCGAGCTCGCCAGCGGGCCCGCCCGGCTGGCCGGGGTCCTCGGCATCACCCGCGAGCACAACGGCGTCGACCTCACCGACCCGGAGTCACCCATCCGGCTGTACAACGGCACCCCGGTCGGCGAGGACGACATCCGCAGCGGGCCCCGGGTCGGCGTCGCCGCCGCGATGGACCTGCCCTGGCGGACCTGGGTGGACGGCTCCTCGGCGGTCAGCTCGTACCGGCGCGGCGGCCGTCGCCGCATCCAGGCCCGGACGTAAAGCCGGTTGCTCGCATGAGCGAGACTTGGATGCGTGAGTGAGAACATCCTTGACGAGCTGACCTGGCGCGGCCTGATCGCGCAATCCACCGACCTCGACTCGCTGCGACGGGAACTCGACCAGGGGCCGCTCACGCTCTACGCCGGTTTCGACCCGACCGGGCCCAGCCTGCACGCCGGGCACCTGATCCCGATCCTGACGCTGCGCCGCTTCCAGCAGGCCGGGCACCGGCCGGTGGTCCTGGCCGGCGGCGCCACCGGCCTGATCGGCGACCCGCGCGACGTCGGCGAGCGCAACCTGCACGACGAGAACACCGTGCTGGAGTGGACCGACAAGATCCGCACCCAGCTGTCCGCGTTCGTCGACTTCGACGACTCGCCGACCGGCGCGATCATGGAGAACAACGCGCACTGGACCGCCGATCTGCCGGTCACGGCGTTCCTGCGGGACATCGGGAAGCACTTCTCGGTCAACACGATGCTGGCGCGGGAGACCGTCAAGCGGCGGCTGGAAACCGACGGCATGTCCTACACCGAGTTCAGCTACATGCTGTTGCAGGCCAACGACTACGTGGAGCTGTACCGGAAGTACGGCACCCGGCTCCAGCTCGGCGGCTCCGACCAGTGGGGCAACATCATCGCCGGTGTCGACCTGGTCCGGAAGCAGGAGTCGGCCGCGGCGCACGCGTTGACCCTGCCGCTGGTCACCGACTCGGAGGGCCGCAAGTTCGGCAAGTCCACCGGCGGCGGCAACGTCTGGCTGGATCCGACGATGACGACGCCGTACGCCTGGTACCAGTACTTCGTCAACGCCGCCGATGCCGACGTCGCGAAGTACCTGCGGCTGTTCACCTTCCTCGACCGCGAGGAGATCGACGAGCTGGAGCGGAGCACTGTGGAGCGGCCCCAGCTGCGGGCCGGCCAGCGCAAGCTCGCCGAGGAACTGACCACGCTGGTGCACGGCGCGGATCAGACCCGCAAGGTCGTCGCGGCCAGCCAGGCGCTGTTCGGCAAGGGCGAGATCGCCGAGCTCGACGAGGCGACCCTGGACGCCGCGATGGCGGCGGTGCCGACGGCAGACGCCCGGCTCACCGACGCCCCGACGATCGTGGACCTGCTCGTCGAGACCGGCCTCGCCACCGGGAAGGGCGCGGCGCGACGCACCATCAAGGAGGGCGGCGCGTACGTCAACAACGGCAAGATCGCTGATGAGGAGTGGTCGCCGAGCAAGGACGACCTGCTGCACGGCCGCTGGCTGGTAATCCGCCGTGGCAAGCGTCACACTGCGGGCGTTCGGGTCGTGCACTAGCCTGGAATCAGCACCGGAAAGGGGCGCTGAGCTGCATGTTCGGGTTCCGCCGGTGCTGATTCGAGCCGATTTGACTCGACGCTGAACGACGCGTAACTTATTCCAAGTCAGCGCGGAACGGGCCGATGAAAAACGGACCGGGCACTGACGCGGGGTCGCGAACCAAGCTCCTGCTTCCGGGTGGTAGAGTGGGCGTCCCGATCAGGAAATCGAAATTCGACTGCCGGACTTGGTTGTCCGCGCAACGAGGTTGCGGTTTCCGGCCAGATCTTTGATACAACAGTGCTTGGCTGCGGCCGGGTGGAATAGCGAGCCGAAATTCGGCGGTGATCCAGTGGGGCGACCCCCTGGAAATGCCGAAAAAAGGGTCTGCTACTCTGGTCAACAGCAAAAGCGCGAAGAGGAAATGCTCCCCGGAGCTCCAGTTCTGATTGTGGGACTGGGTGATGGTGTGGGTGTGTTCTTTGAGAACTCAACAGCGGACTGTTTTGG
>NZ_JBFAKG010000027.1:0-108883 GCF_040655595.1 Saccharopolyspora sp. NPDC050389 | reverse complement strand
CATGATGTCGGGGATCCCACAGCGAGAAGACCGCGGTGACTCCCGCAGGGGGGCCGCCACCCGCACCGCTATGCAGGACGAGTTTGGAAACAGGCGCTATAGCGACACGAAGTACGCACGGGTCGCTCGTGCCGCGCCCGGCTCATCCATTGTGGACTTCAGGTGGCGAGTGGGAGCGTGGCGAGTGCGACGCAGGATTCGATGACGAGTCCGTCGTCGATGGCGTCGCCTCGCAAGAGGTCGTGCTGGACGAGCCCGCGAGCCGCCGCGACGGCCGCGGCGGCGATGCGCTTCGCGGCTCCTTCGGGCAATGCGCTCCCGTCCGGATGGGTTCGGGAGGTCAGGGCGGCGGCCAGCGTTTCGACGAGCGGGTCTCCATCGGCGCGCAGCCGTTGCGCCAACAGCGGATCGTGCAGGACCAGGGCGGCGAGTTCGAGCTCGAACAGGTACACCCGCCGGACCTTCGCGGAAGAGGCGGTGCGGGCCATCGCCGCGCCGAAGCTGCGCAACACCTCGGTGGCCGGCCGGTCGGGAGGCAGATCCAGGTCGGTTTCGAGGTCCAGCGCCCCGCGGCCGTGGGTGATTGCCGCGTAGAACATCTCGCGCTTGCCGCCGAACGCGGAGTACACCGCGCCGGTCGTCAGCCCGGCGCGCGCCGCGATCGCTTCCACCGTCGCGGCGCGGTAGCCCGCGTTCGCGACGAGTTCGAGCGTCGCGGCGATCAACGCCTGCCGGTTTCGCTCCTGGGTCTCCGCGCGCGTCGCCACATCGGCTCCTTGAAATAACGACACTATCTGAATAACGTCATTATCCATAGGGCCGGGCGCAACCGCGAGCCCGGGCCGGCCGCACCTCCGAGAAGGACCGATCGCCCATGGATCTCCGCGCAATCGCCGCAGACGTTCCCGACTTCTCCGCCTATCCCACCTTCGACGAGCTGACCGCGTCGACCCGGGAACTCGCCGCCGAGTTCCCGCACCTCGTCCGGGTGCGGACGGTCGGCTCGTCCAGCTCCGGCGACGACATCGAGTGCCTCACGATCGGCGACGGGTCGCGCTCCGCCGTCGTGTACGCCGTGCCGAACTCGAACGAGCCCATTGGCACCCTCACGATCGAATACCTCGCGAGGCGCCTGTGCGAAGACGCGTCGCTGCGCGCCGAACTGGACTTCACGTGGCACTTCGTCAAGGCCGTCGATCCCGACGGCCTCCGGCTCAACGAGGCCTGGCTCAAGCCGCCGATCACGCTGACGAAGTACCACCGCCACTTCTTCCGGGAAGCGATGGCGGAGGAGGCCGACCTCAACTTCCCGATCAGGTACAAGACCCTCGCCTTCGACCGGCCGCCGCCGGAGACGCGGGCGCTGATGTCGGTCATCGACGACGCCGAACCCGACTTCTGCTACGCCCTGCACAACGCCGAGATCGGCGGCACCTTCTACTACGTCAGCCACGAATGCGGGCCGATCCACGCCGTGCTCCAGGAAGTGCCGTCCTGGTTCGGCCTGCACCTGTCCACCGAGCCCGCCACCAACCCCGGTGACGTCCTGCTGGCGCCGGGAATCAGCCTGGTGTCGAGCGTGACGGGCATCTACGACTTCCTCGCGGACAACGGCGTTCCCGACCCGGCCACCACCGCCGTTCTCGCCGGCCACGGCGGGCTCATCAGCGACTACCTGCGGCGGTACCGGACCTTCTGCCTGCTGCCGGAGGTCTCACCCTTCGACGACCCGCGAAGCTGCGACCCGGCACCGTCCTCCCTGACCCGCCGCGAGGTGCTCGCCGCCTGCGTCGAGGTGCTCGCGGCCTCGGCGACGCTCGCGGAGCGGTTCGCCGAGTTCGAGCAGGATCTGCGGCTGGACACCCGTCTGCACCGCGCGGTCCGGCACACCCTCGAAATGTACGGATTCATGGCGGCGCAACAACGAGACGCGCTCGCGGCGATCGAAGACGGCGACGAGCTCGCCACCGTCGCGGAGTGGCATCGCATCATCTTGTTCCGCGGGACGATGCAGCGCCTTCGAGGCATGTACGTGCGCATGCTCGACCTCGACCTGGCGGCACACCCGCCCGGCGAGGCGGCGGCGCGGCTGGCAGGGCATCGAGAAGAAGCTGCTGCGGAGTTCGAGGCCGAAGCGGCACGGCTGGAGCGGGACGTGCCGGAACCGCCGCCGATCCGTTCCGCCGTAGGCACCCAGGTGTGCGCCGGACTGGCCGCGGCCGAGTACGTCCGAGACCACCAACCACGGCGAAAGCCCAGGCGTCATCGCGCGGGCGGTAGGGCGTGCCCGGGTGGGACGATGATGTAGGCGATGCCGCCTGGAGCGTCGGCGACCTTGCCGGTGGCGTCGTGGCGTTTCGTGCGCTGCCAGACGTTTTCGAACTGGGCGCGGGGGTAGATCGTGCGGACCGCGGCGTTGTCGGAGGAGGCGGGGTCGTTCGCGATGACGTCCCCGTCGGCGGTGAATCCGATGATGACCATGATGTGGCCTTCGGTGTCGTAGCCGGCGAGCTCGTCGGCTCGGAAGGACTGCGATGTGATCACCGGAATGCCGTTGCGGATGTACCGTTCCGCGTCGGCCAGCGAGTGCAGCCGGGTGATGTGCGCTTCCAGCCCGTAGGTGGCCGCGTAAGCGGTGTTGAACGGCCAGTTCCCGGTGCCGTCGTAGGCGTAGTCGTACGTCTGGCGTGCGGCGTGCTCGACGGCGGGGTCGGGATGCTGCGGATCGACCCAGGCCAGATCCTGCGCAGATGGCCGTTTTCCCCAGTACTCGATGACCATCTCCGTCGATGTCGGGCTGCACCACGCCTCACCACCGCCGCCGTACTGCGGATAATGTCCACTGTGGATGTTCTGGGAATAGCGAGGCACGGGGAGTTCGATGCCCCAGGCGCCGCCGGGGCCCGAGGTGGGCACCTCGAACCGGTCCGGGATTCTCGAAGCCATCGCGCCGACCATCGACAAGGTGGGCGAGGCCGGAGTTCCGGCGGCGCGGTAGAGCGTGGCGCGGAGCTGGTACTCGGACAGCGTCGTGCCTGGGCTGGTGGTGAAGGTGTCCACGTTGACGGTTCCGTCGACGTCGGCCTGGCCGTCGATGCTCGTGCGGTGGATGTCGGCATCGCCTGACGCCCACTGGCCCAGCACGTACCAGCCGGTTTGCGCGCCGGTGTCGGTCCGGCCCCGCATCTCCACCTGCAGCCAGGTCCCGGGCGGCGTGGAAGCGTTCCAGGAAGCGACCAGCTGGGTCGCCGCGAAGCCGATCCGGTGCGGTGGCGACGTCCACCGCGCGTAGTCGTAGTCGCGTGTCGTGCCGCCTTCGGCGGCGGGATGCTCGACGGTGCCGATCGGCTGATCGATGCGGATGCTCGCCCCGTCGCCGCGGATGCCTTCGGCGTTGCCCGACTGGAAGTCCTGCGCGGAACGCCACTGGCGGAAGTCGATGGCGGACTGCCCGTCGGGAGGCGCGGGTTGCGAGCAGGCGACTGCTGTCAACGCCAGCACGCCGGCGAGCCAGATCTTTCTGGATGTTCGCATCCGACACCTCAATCGGCACCCGCATCGATCGATTCGGAGTGTAGGTTTCCGGCCCCGAACCGGCTACGAGACTCTCTGTGCCGGGTCGGACGCGGAGCGTGATCTTGGTTTGTTAGGGTGCGAAGCGCCGGTGAGGGCGGGATCGGCCGGGATGTGCAACTGGGGATTCTCAAGCCCGTTAGCCCGGGCTCCGGTCGAATCCGACTGCTGTTGTCAACGGCGTTGACCGTGTCGATGCGGGGCTGCCGCGACATGGCCTGGAAGTGCTGGGGAGAGGGACGCCCGCCGTTCCGGAACTGACCAGCGGAATCATCGCTACGACCACCGGCCGTGTGGAACGTCCTTGTCCTGCCTGGAAGTTCGGGGCGAAGGCGGGCGCTCGCGCGGGAGATGCCGGCGGAAGCGAGATCTCCAAGCCCCGCCACGACGCGAAATTCGGGAAAGACGAGATGGAGCTACCGGTCTGGCCGGACGACGGCGCAGGCCCGGTTGCGGAGGTGAGTTCGATGGACGCAATGGATTACGACGTTGTGGTGATCGGCGGCGGCGCGGCCGGCTTGACCGGCGGGATGGTGCTCGCGCGGTCCCGCCGGCGGGTGGTCGTCGTCGATGGCGGCGAGCCGCGCAACACGCCGGCCGAGCACCTGCACGGGTTCCTGTCGCGAGACGGCATGTCCCCGGCGGAGATGTACTCGGTCGGGCGAGTGGAGGTGGCGCGCTACGGAGGAGAGGTGATCGGCGACCGGGTGCAGGGCGTCGAAAGCGGTGCGGAGCGCGGATTCGTGGTGCGCGTCGCGGACGGGCGGGAGCTGATGACCCGGTCGGTTCTGGTGGCCACCGGGCTGCGGGACGAATTGCCCGACATCCCGGGCCTTCGCCAGCGGTGGGGCCACGACGTGCTGCACTGCCCGTACTGCCACGGCTACGAGGTCAGGGACATGCCTCTCGGAGTGATCGGCGGCGAGAACCGGCCCTTCACCGTGCACCAGGCGCAACTGGTGCGGCAGTGGTCGTCCGACGTGGTGTTCTTCCCGAACCGGATCGTCCTGGACGACGAGGAGCGCGAACGGTTGACCGCCCGCGGTGTGCGAATCGTGGAGGGCGACGTGGCGCGCGTCCTCGCGGACGAGAACGGCGTTTCGGGCGTGGAGCTGGCCGATGGCCAGGTCGTGTCGCGGGAGGTGGTGTTCGTCGGTCCTCGGTTCGTGCCGCAGGACGGGCTGTTGAAGGGACTGGGATGCGAGCTCGGGGAGAACGGCTGGGTCTCGGTTGATCCTTCCGGGCGCACCACCGTGCCCGGGGTGTGGGCGGCGGGCAACGTCGTCGACAACCCGGCCCAACTGCTCAACGCCGCCAGCGCGGGCACGACCGCAGCCATCGCGCTGAACCACTACTTGCTGGCGGACGACGTCGAACGGGCCGTCGTGGCGCACCGTTCGAACCGGCCATGATGAACCCGCTCTAGAACGGGTCGGCTGCCGCCGGACGTGATCGAGGATTGCCGGGCCACGTGCTGATGATCGGTGCGTCGGCCCCGCAATTCCGGCGTCGCGAACGACGATCGCATCCGTCGGCGCCATGCCGCGCGGACGTGTTCTCCGTCGGAGTCGGGCGATTTCGCAAATGCGAGTCAGTTTTGCGATAGTCGCCGATCCGTCGGGTGTTACTCGATGGAGGTTTGTTCGGCGAATCAGGTTGCTGCTCGATTACCGCCTGGATACACATGGATTCGGCGAAATTCGAGAAAAGGGCAGCATGGACAACTTCCTGTCAGCTACCGAAGAACTCCTGGCCGACGGCGTCGAGCCCGCCGGAGTGGCAGCTATCTTCTCCGGTGAGCCTCCGGATATCACCGTGTTGCGAGAGCGGGTGGCCGAGCGCTGGGGCCCGTTCTCCCGGCTGCGTTGGATGCTGCCGACAGAAGAGAGTCGTCTGCGGCGAAGGCGCTGGACGGTGCTCGACCGGTTCGACCCGCGACAGCAGGTCGTCGTAGGCGACGACGTGGAACTCGAAGCCCTGCTCGGCGATCTCATGATCCAGCCGCTGGTGGGAGATGTCCCGCCCTGGCGGCTGCACCTGGTGCGCCAGCCGTCGCGAGACGGATTCGCCCTCGTCCTGATCGCGCACCACGCGGTGCTCGACATGGAATCCAGCAAGATCCTGTTCAGCCACCTGCTCGACGGTCCCAAGCCTCGTGCTCGGACCAGAACCGGCGCCACGCCGGAATCGTCATCCGTCCGGCAAACGGCGATGAGCACCTTGCGCAACGTGCTGGTCGGCGGGCGGAGCCTGCCTGTAGCGGATGTGGATACCGAGCCGGAGCTGGCCTGCGCGTCGGTTGACGCGAGGCAACTGCGAGCCGTTCGCAGCGCACTGCCCGGCGAAGGGGTGACTCCGACGGAAGTCCTGCTCGCCGGCGCGGCGGGTGCCGTCCGCAGCGTGTTCGGCCGACCGAATGACTGGCCGGGGAAGCCCGGCGAGTTGTACGCCGTGGTGCCAAAGAACCGCCGCACCTGGCAGAACGCGCAGGAACTCGGCAACGTCCTCTCGGGTGTGCGCATCCAACTGCCCGCCGCGGCGGACCGTCCGGAAGATCGCCTGGCAGCGTGTCGAGGAGCGCTCACCTCCGGTCGCGCGGACTCCGTGGACGGCGCCGCGCGACTGCTCGACGCTGCGCTGCGGCTCGGGCCTTGGGCACTTCGCGCCGCCACCACGCTCCTCACCTCGCCCAACTTCGCGTCCGTGCAATGCACCGCGCTCAGGTGGGCGCCTGGCGCATGGGCCTTCGGCGGTGCGCCACTCCGCCGCGTGGTCGCGATGCCGGACATCCCCGCACCGGGCACGATCAGCTTCTCCCTCGTGGGCTACGCCGACGCGCTGAGCCTCAGCGTTGTGAGCAACACCGTTCCCGGCCACGCCCGGATGCTCGCGGACGCCGTCACGCGGGAGATCGCGCTGCTGGCCGACCTGGCGGAGCCGGCCGCAGCGCGGTCCGAGCCGGACAGCTGATCGGCATACCCGGAAATCCCTTCGAACAAGGAGTTGGACCATGCGGAACGAGGCTGCCCTGCACGAGATCTTCCAAGGCCTCGGCGTGGTGGAGGAGATCCAGGCGGACACGCGGCTGCAAGCCGATCTGGGGCTCGACTCCACCGAGATCACCGCGCTCGAACTGGAACTGGAGCGCCGGTTCGGCGTGCGGATCGACCTGTGGGGCGCCACGGACTTCTCCGTGGCCGAACTCGACGCCGTCATCGAAAGGCGTTGAGAAAGCTATGCCAGATCGGCCCGAGATTCCCGGCATCCCCGAAGAGCGCGCACAAAGCTATCGCGCGGCCGGGTGGTGGCGACCCGAAACGTTGCACGAACTCGTTCTGCGCCACGGGAAAGGCATTCCGGACAAGTGCGCGCTGGTGTCCGGTGACCGGCGGATGACCTACGGGGAGCTTGCCGCCACCGTCGATCGCGCGGTCGGACGGCTCTCGGAGCGGGGCGTGCGGCGCGGCGACAAGGTCACGGTGCAGCTCCCCAACAGCATCGAGTTCGTCGTACTCCTGCTCGCGCTGATGCGGATCGGCGCCCTGCCGATGCTCCTCCTCCCGACGCTTCGGTCGTACGAGGTCGAGCGCGTCCTGAAGCTGACCGGCAGCCGCGCAATGGCGCTGACGCACCGGATGCGGCGGTTCGACCACCTCGCGATGGTTCAAGAACTTCGTCCCCGGCATCCGCACCTCGACCTGCTGCTGGTCGCGGGCGAAGAACTGCCGTCAGGCAGCGACATCGTGGATATGTCCGAATTGTGCAGTACCTCAAGCACTTCCGGCTGCTCCGTAGTACCCATCGATCAGCCGCAGCCACAGGATGCGGCCGCGCTGCTTCTCTCCAGCGGAACTTCCGGGCCGCCCAAGGTGATCGCTCGCACGCACGAGTCCCTCGGTCACGTCATCCGGACCAACTCGGCGGTGGCCCGGATTGATGCGGACACGGTGTACCTCGCGGTCATGCCCGCCGCGCACGCGTTCACCTTGTCCTGTCCGGGAACTCTGGGTGCTCTCGCCGCCGGCGGGAGGGTCGTGCTCGGCAGCGCGGAAGACCCGCGGCGTGCACTGCGCCTGATCGAGCAGGAGCGGGTGACCCATTTCGCCGCGGTACCGGGACTGCTCAGCCAGTGGTTGGACGTGCTCGACGTGGATCGCTTCGACACCTCCAGCCTCGCCGTGGTCCAGGTCGGAGGCGCCAGGCTGGAGCCCGCCGCAGCGGAGCGCGCCCGGTCGGCGCTGGGCCCGGTCGTGCAACAGGTTTACGGCATGACGGAAGGCTTGTGCAACGCGACGAGGCTCGACGATCCGGCGGATGTGGTGTCGTCCTCGCAGGGGCGGCCCGTCTCGGCCGCCGAGGAAGTGCTGATCGTCGACGACGGCGGCGCACCCGTTCCACCCGAGCACCCCGGGCAGCTGCTGACCAGAGGCCCGGCGACGGTCGCGGGCTACTACCGGGACGCGGCAGCCACCGAAAACGCCTTCACCGCAGACGGCTTCTACCGAACCGGCGATCTCGTCCGGCAGCTGCCGAGCGGTGATCTCCAGGTCGTCGGGCGGATCAAGAACGTGATCAACCGCGGCGGCGAGAAGATCTGCGCCGAGGAGCTGGAGCAGCTCGTCCGGGAACTGGACAACGTCGCCGAGGTGGCGGCCGTCGCAGGCCCGCATCCGATGCACGGCGAGATCGTGTGCCTCTACGTGGTGCCCGCCGGTGACGTGTCTCCCGAACTGCGGGAAGTGCGTCTGCACCTGGAATCCCGCGGGGTGGCCCGGTACAAGATGCCCGAGCGCCTGGAACTCCTCGACGCGATGCCGTTGATCGGGGTGGGCAAGCTCGACCGCGCCGCGCTGCGCGAAGCCGCGGCGGCGCGGTCATAGCCGGTGTTCGGCGCTGATCTCCAGGAGCTGGAAGGTGACCGGCGCGTTTCCGGTCCGGTGCGTGGCCCGCTGCATCTCGGTGACGCGCAGGTCCATCAGAGCGGCGAGCGCTCGCAGCCGAGCGAGGTCACCGAGGCTGTTGAATCCCAGGAACAGCCGCCCGTTCTCGGTCAGCCGCGCGATCCCTTCCCGGAGGTAGCGGTCGTGCGCGGCATAGCCGGGATCGAAGATCGCCCGCTGCGTCGGGAGGGCGCAGTCGAAGTCCGCTGGTGCCGGGATCACGTTGGAGTTCCAGAAAACCACGTCGAAGCGCTGGTCGGCGTCCAAGGCGTCGAACATGTCACTGCGGAGCACCCGAACCCGATCCGCCACCCCATGGCGGGCGGCGTTCATCCCGGTGTTGCGCACCGCTGCCGGGACGATGTCCACTGCGGACACCGAAGCGCAGCCGCGCAACGCCGCGGTCACCGCGATCACGCCTGTGCCGCAACCTATTTCGAGGAAACTTCCGCCGTTCGGGTAAGGCAACCACTGAGAGAAAAGCTCGGTGGATGCGGTGTGGATCGGCGCGAACACCTCCGGCAGCAGATCCCACCGGAGTCCCAGCAGCTCGAACTCCGCCGGCCGACCCTCGAGTTCGCCGTGCCGCTGCGCCAGCCGCACACCCACGTCGAACGACGACTGCTGCGCGGGCCCGAGCGCCCGTGGCAATTCTCCGGTGGACATCTGGAAAATCTCCTAACGCAAGACTGCGATCACGATGGTTTCTGCGTTCTCGCCCGCATCGGGCAGGAGGAGCCTTTCGATGTTCATCCTTGAGGAGCATGTTGCCCACTTCAATCATCCGAGAGCATGAAAGTCGTTTCCAGTAGGAGGATTCGGGTCGGACCCACACGTGTCCCGCTGCGATCAGGAGGTGTGCGCGAGGATGGCCCGGGCGAGCGGTTCGTGCACCTGCGGCGGCAGCGTGTGGCCCATGCCCTCGATCATCATCAGCTCGGCGTCCGGGATCTCCTCGGCGATCAGCGCGCCGTGGCCCGGCTTCACCGGCTCGTGCGTGCCCTCGATGACCAGCGTCGGGGCCTTGATCCGGGCGAGCGCGCCGACCGGTTCGAAACCGGAATCGGACATCGCGGCGAGCCGGTGGTTGGCGACCGTCGCGGGATCGCGGTCCCGGTCGAAGATGCGCTCCTCCAGCCGCCGCTGCTCGTCCTCGTCGAACGGGATCGCCGGGCCGTGCAGCACCCGCGCGGTCTCGATCGCGAAGTCGATCTGGGAGCGCCGGTCGGGCGCGGGCGGGTTCACCGCGGCCTCGCCGAAGTGTTCGATGAACGCCTGGGTGGGGTAGGGGAGCGCGCCCGGCTGCGGGTCCTCGCCCATCAGGGCGCGCATCAGGGTGGCGCCTTCCCCGCGGCCGAGCGGCGAGGACCCGATCACGGTGAGGGACAGCACCCGCTCCGGCTGCTCGGCCGCGATCCACTGGCCGAGCAGCCCGCCCGCCGAGTGGCCGACGATGTGCGCCCGGTCGATTCCGTACGCGTCCAGGACCGCCAGGACGTCGTTCTTGATGTCGGCCCAAGAGTAGGGATCGGCTTCGAAGTCGATCGCGCTCGACTTCCCGGTGTCGCGGTGGTCGTACCGGATGACGCGGCGCCCCGCGGCGGCGAGCCGGCCGACGAACCCGTCCGGCCAGAGCACGCCCTGCGACATCGAGCCCATCACCAGCAGCACCGGAGGCTGGCCGGGGTCGCCGAACTCTTCGGTCCACAGCTCGACGTTCCCGTTGGCGATCATTCGTTCGGCAGTCATGCGTAGCTCCTCTTCGCGTCTCATCGATGACGCTGTTCGAAGGGCGCCCTTTTCGGCGTGTGGTGATTTCAGGTCGCTGCGCTCAGCGCATCGAGCCGGGCCTCGGCCGCGGTCTCGGGCGCGGCATCGAGCGCGGCATCGGCTGGTGCTGGCGGACGTCCTTCCGCGCCGGGACGGATCCGGCGGCCTGCTGCTGGATCGCCGTCGCGGCGGCCGTGCTGAAGGTGATTCGCATGCGTCGCTCCTTCTCGTTCCGGCCGGAGGTGCTCCGGGCCGGTGAGGAGAAGCCTGGTCCAGTGCGCGGCCGGTGCCATCCGTAGGACCACTGGGCCCGTGCGAGCCAGTACTGGGATCAGCTCACTGGGAGGTGTTGACCAGGCGAGACAGCTCCGTGCGGGAGGCGACGCCGAGCTTGGGATAGACCTTGTAGAGGTGGTATTCGACGGTGCGTGGGCTCAGGAAGAGGCGCGCGGCCACCTCCTTGTTCGACACGCCGTCCGCGACCAACCGCGCGATGCGAAGCTCCTGCGGCGTGAGGGTGCTCAGAGCGTCGGACTCGCGCCGGGCCGCGGACTCACCGGCGGCGCGCAGCTCGTCGTGTGCGCGCTCCGCCCAGGGCTCGGCGCCGAGTCGCTGGAAGGTCTCCAGAGCGGTGCGGAGCGGCAGACGAGCGTCGCCTCCCCGATGCACGCGGCGCAGGCGCTCCCCGTAGAGGAGCGAGGTGCGGGCCTCCTCGAACGGCGAGCCGCCGTCCCCGGCGTGCAGGCGCAATGCCTCCTCGTACAGCGGGACGGCCTCTTCGCCGTCCTCGGTGACGAGCGCGCGGCAGCGGGCGAGCAGCGCCTGCGATTCCGAGGTGCGCGCGTTCGCCATCCAACGCTCGTACGCCGTCAGCGCGGTGTGCGCGGCGGTCGGCTCGCCGCAGCCGATCGCGGCCTCGACGCGGTCGGGAGTGGAGCGGAGCGTGGAGACGGGATGGCCCGCACCCGGCCCGGCGCCCGCCATCGATTCGAAACGACTGTGTGCCGCCGCGAAACGCCCCAGGCTGAGGTCGAGAAGGCCCAGGGCGTAGGCCGCGACGCTCGCCTGCAGCCCGACGCGGTGCGGGATGGCGATTGCGAGGGCGTCCCGCGCGTAGCGCTCGCAGTCGGCCTCCCGGCCTTGGACGGCCGCGACCACCGCGAGGTTGGCCAGGTGCCCGGCGGTGGAGTTGGTGTAGCCGGCCTCGCGCGCGAGCGCGAGCCCTTCCTCGGCGATCGCGGCGCCGAGGGTGAAGCGGCCGCTGATGCGTTCGGCCCGGGCGACGAACTCCAGAACCACCGGCAGCTGACCGGTCATGCCGGAGACGCGGGCGACCTGCCCGGCGCGGATGATGTACTCCGCCGCGCTGTCGATCTCGCCCAACTCACCGGCCGCGACGGAGGCCCAGAGCAGCCGGTCGGCACGGCCGAGTTCATCGGTCCGCGCGAGCGCACCGCGCAGCAGCGGCACGCCCCGTTCGGCGTCGCCCACGTGCATCGCTGCCATGCCGACGAGGATCGCCCGCAGGAACGGATCGGTGTCCTGGTAGGTCTCCGCGCACCGGCCGATCTGCACGATGGCGGCGGCGTCCCCGACATTGGCGGCGGCCTCGGCGGCATCGGCCAGCATCTGCAGGGCACGAGCGGGGTCGGCATCCTTGGCGCGTTCCGCGCCTTCGGTGAACACGCGCTGCGCCTCGGCGGCGTCGCCCGAGCTGAGCTCGAAGCGGCCGTGCAGCTGAGCCAGCTCGGCGAGCAGACGCGGGTCGTCGGTCAGCTCGCGGGCCTCGGCCAGGCAGCTCTCCGCCCGGCCCGGCAGCCCGCCGAGCCAGGCCGCCGTCGCCGCGTCGGTGAGCCGCCGGGCCCGCACGGTCAGTTCGGGCGTGAGCTCCGCCGACCGCGCCAGCGCGGTCGCCGCGTCGGCGTAACCGCCCCGTGCCCGGGCCCTTTCGCCTGCCTCGGCGAGCCGATCGGCGACCTGCGCGTCCCGCCCGGTCGCCGCGGCGGCCCGGTGCCAGGCCTGCCGATCAAGATCTCCGGACTCCTCCAGCACCTCCGCCAGAGCGGCGTGCGCGGCCTGCCGCTGCGCGAAGGTCGCCGCCGCGTACACGGCGGACCGGATGAGCGGATGCCGGAAGCGGACCGATGAGACCTCGACGATGATCAGCCCGGCCGTCTCGGCGGCCTCCAGAGCGGCTGTCGAATCGCTGCCGAGCCGAGCCGCCGCACCCAGCACCAAGCCGAGCTCGCCGGATCCCTCGGCGGCCGCGACCAGGAGCACGAGCCGCGTCGGCGCGGGCAGTTCCGCCACCTGGCGTCCGAACAGCTCGGCCCCAGCGCTGACCGGCAGCGGATCGGGAAGCGGCACCCGCCCGGTGAGCTGTTCGGGCGTCAGCGTCCCGGCCACCTCCCGCAGCGCCAGCGGATTGCCGCCGGTCAGCGCAACAAGACGCTCGTTCACGGCCGCCGTGGGAACAGCGGCGGAGCACCCGGCGAGCAGCTCGGCCCCGCTCTTCTCGTCGAGTCCGCCAACACGCAGCTCGGGGATGTCGCGCACGACCTGGCCCGCGTTGTCGCGGACGGCGATGAGCACCGCCACACCATCGGCGCGCAGCCGCCGGATCGCGAAGAGGATCGCGTCAGCGGACGCCCGGTCGAACCACTGGAAATCGTCGATGAGGCAGAGCAGGCCGCCATCGGCGGCGGCCTCGGCGAGCAGCGAGAGAACTCCGGCGGAGACGAGGAAACGAGCGTCCTCGGCGGGCGGAGCCGCCAGGCCCAGAGCGCCGCGGACGGCATCGCGCTGCGGTTCGGGCAAGGCATCCAGCAGATCGGTCACCGGAAGCAGGAGCTGGTGCAAGGCGGCGAAGGCCAGATCCGTCTCCGGCTCCGCCCCAGTAACCCGCAGCACGCGCATCGGGGCAGCGGCGGCGTAGTCCAGCAGAGCCGACTTCCCGGCGCCGGCCTCCCCACGCAGAACCAAAGCCCGGCCAGTGCCGCTCCGAGCCGCGCTGGTCAGCTCGTCGATTGCGGCCTGCTCCACCGCGCGCCCGTACAACATGAGGCGATTCTGCAACAGGCGATCAGCCTGGCGAGCCGGGCCAGCCCTCGACGAGCCTGAACGAGGCGACGGCGGCGCTGGTGCCCGACCTGCTGAACCACGGCTGGCGCGATTACGGAGCCCGGGTGGGCTTCTGGCGGGTGATGGAGAGCCTCGACCGGCACGGCATCCGGGCGAGCGTGCTGCTCACGGCCAGGCCTTCCGGGTGAAGGACGTCGACAAGGCGCTGGAGTACATCGCCGGGCACCCCGGGGTGTGCCTGACGACCAGCGACGAAATCGCCGACCACCACGCCCGCACGACGGCCCAGCCGGAATGACGCGGGGTAGTCACCCGTTGACCTGCGCGCAAGCTCAGGTCAACGGGCACTTTCGGCCGTTGGGGCAACAGGATTTGAGGCTCCTGATTCTTGAAAAGGTCCACAATGGACAGATGTTGTCGCGTCCGCCGCCACCCTCGGTCAAGTGCCGGACGAGATCGCACGCCGACAGCCGAGCTCGCCGGCCGACCACGATCGCTCCAGCCCGGCGCGAGCAAGATCGCTATCGTTTGTGCCGTCGGCCGCTCGGGCATCTGGCGGTCGAGCGTGGAGACGTCCGATCCGAGGAGAAGCATGGCTGGGAGTTTCGAGGCGAGCAGTCGCCTCACCGCCTTCGGCAACCAGTTGATCGAAGTGCACATCTGGCTCCGCGAGCAACTGGAAGACCTCCGGGACGACGTCGACGACTACTTCGACGGCAAAGGCCTCCCGTCACGGGATCTGCGGGCCCACTGCCTCTCCTTCTGCTCGGCCCTCACGCGCCACCACACCGGCGAGGACCGCGGCGCGTTCCCGGTGATCGCCGACGAGTTCCCCGAACTGCGCAACGTGATCTCCGAGCTGAAGACGGACCACAACCGGATCGACTGGATCCTGGGCAACCTGGAGAAACTGCTCGGAAACCTCCCGGCGACCCCGGACCCGGCAGCCGCGGCGAACGTGCGCGCGGAACTGGAGGGCCTGTCGGCGATCATGGAAACGCACTTCATCTACGAGGAGAAGAAGCTGATCTCCGTCCTGAACTCGATGAACGTCCCAGGCTGGCGAGAAGCCAAGCCAGACTTCCTGCTAACCGAAGACGACAACAACGAATAGCAGCGGCGCATCTCGACCGGGACTAGGCCGGTCGAGATCACCAGGCGCGGCAGAGCGCAAGAACACCACCCCGATTTCGCAGCGACCTGATGCCAAGGCCGGTTGAACTCGTCGAGAGGCCGATCGTGCCTGCACCGTGCCCTCAGCTGTGCCTCTTGCCGGTTCGTTGCTCGTAGCCGGTCAGCTGTACCGCGACGGGCCACATGCTCCGGTCGAGAGCTCCCAAGAGCTGGTTCTCCAGGCGAGGAGGGCGTTCTAGCGGCGCGAAGACGGCTTTCCAGGCCGGTGTGAAGTAGATGAGTCCCCGGATTCGTGTTGCGACGACAGGGCTTCCGGCGTAGTCGGGGAGCGATGGCGGCGTCCAGTGGGTGCCCGTCTCGCGCCTCACCGCCTCCACCTGCTCCCGCAGCTCGGCTTCCACGACTTCCCTGCACCGGTCGTACTCTTGCCGCGGCATGGTCACGAGCAGCAGCAGCCGCTCCGGAGGCAGGGTCCGCATCGCCTCGCCCAGTTCCCACAGGGTGCCCGCTCCGCGGCCGAGTACGAGGACTACGAGGCTCGCGCCTCGCATCATTTCCCGCACCGGCTCCTGCCAGCCGTCGAAGGGCAGGTACACGCGCGGAACTCCGACGTGCGGTGCTCGCTCTCCCGGTCGTCCCACGCTTACCGGGAGCCCGGCCCACGCGAGCGCGTCGGCGAGTCGCTCCTCCTCCGGATTGCCGGCCGTGAAGAAGCCGCGCACCAACGAGGTCGGCCGGGGAATCCGGTGCAGCCGGGCCAACTTGGGGTCCTCGTCGAAGGATCGGAGATACAGCGCGTATGAACCCGCCACCAGGTCCTTCGGCGAGGAGATGATGTGCTGGACGCGTCGGCCACCTGCACGGAGCAGGCCGTTCCCCAGCGCCAGCAGTGCTATCCCGAGAATCAGCGGGAGGACGGAGACCGATAGCGGCGCTCCTCCGCCCGCAAGAAGTTCCCACGTGTACCGGAGACCGATCATGACCCCGGTACAGCCCAAGCCGCAGGCTCCCATCCCACCTATGGCCATCAACCCGATGCCCGCCCGGCGCGTCGGCCGGGGCATCGAGCGATTTAGGGCAGCAAGGCTCTCCGTGCGCTGGGGGAACCCGTGCTCATCCCGGTACGCGCTGATTCGGGACAGCATGATCTGGCCCATCCAGCGAAGGTTCTCGCCTTTCGCGAAAACGAGCAGTCCGGCGGCTCCGACCAGGGAACCAATGAAAAGAGGTTCGGTGTCAAACCCGAGGCTGAGATCCCGTGGATCGCCGGGAAGCGTGGTCAGCGCGTACAACTCCGCCGCGACCGTTGCGGCCGTTCCTAGGAGGCACCCCAGCCAGCCTCCCCAAAGAGCGAGGATTCCCGGCTGCCAACGATCTGCGGGCAGGGAGTAATCAGCCCACCCCGTCGCGCGCACGCGGTCGTGGCGGTTCTCGCGGGCGAACGTAGCGGCACGGGTCATCAGGCCGACTACGCCCTTGGTGGCGAGCAGCACGGTGAGGAGGTAGAGCACGACGGCCCCAGGGACGAGCAGCGCTATCAGCGCGGCGCCGAGGAGGTGTACCGTGCGCGAGCCCGCGAGCGGCTTGGCGCCCGCAACGGCGTAGACGAGCACGAACACGGCGGGGATCACCGAGTGCGTGACGACGGGCCAGTCCTGCGGGTTGATCATCACCACCGTGAACACGCTCGACCCGAGGTCGATACCGGCGAAGGTCGTCTGACTTCGGTGCTGATGCCAGCGCATCACGGTCACCAGGACGAGAATCGCCGAACCCAACAGGAGCGCTCGACGAGCGAGAAACAGCAGCAGGCGCCGCCCCCTGTACAGCTCGCGGTACGCCAAAAGCCTCGAACTCGGGTCGTCGCTCCACGCCCGGGCACCGAACCGCGCGAACACCTTCCACTGCATCCGCACTTCAAGGACGGCGAAGGGGATGAGGAACGCGCTGATCACCAACGAGGCCAGCACGATCGCGGGCCCGTAGGACGGCCAGACCCCGTACGCCCACTGGAAGAGCGCGGCGACCACATCCTGCACGCAGCCCCCCAGTTGCTACGAGATCACGATCGCGGTGACGCCAACAAGGTACGCCGACCAGAAGAGCAGCGGAACCCGATTGCTCGACATGAGCCAGCGGGAGATGCCGGCCAATTCCGGTGCGTGCTCTCGCCATTCGACGTGAGCACGCCACTCCGGTCCTGATTCTTGTGCCAGGCGCTGCCGAAGCGCCAGCCGTCCACCACCAGCCGCACACACGCAAAGGCCGGGACGAGGGCGGCCCTCCGCCTCGAATTCGAGGCCCACCCAAGTGCCGTCACGGCTGGTCAGTTCGGTTCGTCGCACGCCACGAAGCTACTCGGCACGTAACTGCGAGGACGGATCTCCGCTCGTCGATTTGTATGATCATTCGGGATCTTCGTGGCCGCCGCGCGTTTCGACCAGTACCGCGGTGGCGTCGTCGCGAGCTTTGTTCCGCGGCACCCGGGCCCCGAGGGGGTCTCGGTTCTCGGCGGCCCGGACTTGCTCGACCAACCCATCGGGCCCGGCCTTCTGCATCGTCCGCAGAACGTCGGTGGCTGTTTTGATCGAGGTGAGGTCGAGTGCACGCATGCCGTCGTCGCTGCACACCGCGAGACGCACGACCTGGTCGACCGGAACCGCGCGCCGGCGAGAGAGTGGGTGGCGGCGTCGGGATCGTTCGAGGCGATCCAGTAGCCGCCCTCCTGGTTCCGCGAGGCCAATTCGACCTCCTTCATCGCCAGGATCGCCGCCATCTTCTCGTCGGTGCCGATGAGGAACTTGTCGCACTCCCTGCGTTCATCCGAGCCGGTGTGGCTGACGCGGTCGTCGCAGGTCGCGACAACACCGTCGCTGGTGGTTTCGACGATGACCGTGATGTCCCCGAGGACGATCCATTCCAGGAGCTCGGACGTCCAGCGCACCAGGCCGACCGCCGCAGAAGGCGTACCGCGATGCTCAAGGTCGCAGGTATCGGTGTGAGCCGCAGCAACCTGCCGGATCGCACCGGCCAGCACATCCCGCAAGTCCCTGGCGTGGTCGGCGGCGTTCGCGACCAAGGATGCGCCGAACGTGCGGACATACCACGGAAGTCCGTGGACACAGCCGGTATCCGTGCGGATGGTCGCTCCGTCGAGAACGACTACAAGACCGTCCGCGGCAACGAACCAATCTTCGTTCGGTTTGTTCCCACTGGGTTGGGTGTGCGCGGTGATGTGCACCGATGTCCTCCCTGAAACGATCAGCTCGCCGTCCAGTTCACGGCGAACACCACCACGACCACCAGCGCCCAGACGGATCAAAACAGGCGGCAGCGTCCCCGCTGCGTCGTGTCGGGGGCAGTCGCTCGACGACGACCTGGGCGGCGCGTGCACCCGCCGCCGGCGCATGATCCGCTCCGACAACAAGGTCAACTGATCGGTTACCAGTTCGACCCGGTCGCAGAGGACCAAAGCCCCAGGTTGATGCCCCGCCGTCAACGGCATGCTGGAACCGGTCATGGCGTCAGCGGCCTCCTGAGCCTTGGCGTGCAACCAGTGAGGTGTCACAACTCGTGCGCGGTTGTCCGGTCAGGTGAGCGGACCCTCCGCACCCCGTCCTCATCAGGGAGGTCTTTCCATGTCGGACATCGAGTCGACGACCGCCGGGCAGAAGCCACCATCGAACGCGTGGCAGTCGGCGATCACCGTGGTGCAGGAGGCGGCGCCTCCCTTCATCCCGACGGGTGCGCACGCGATGACCATCGTCGTCGAGTTCCCGCCGGGCGACCCTGGCACCCCGCCACACCGGCACTCCGGGCCGGCCTTCGGTTATGTGCTGGACGGCGAGATGGTGTTCGAGGTCGAGGGTGAGCCGGCGCGTGTCGTCCGGCGCGGCGAGGCGTTCTGGGAGCCGGGCGGCGACGTCATCCACTACCAGGACGGCAACAACCGCGACGACATCCCGGTGCGCTTCACCGTCACCATGCTCTGCGAACCGGGCAAACCGATGCTTACCTTCGTGGACGAGGAAGAGCTCGTCCGGCGTAAGAACCGCCGGGCACCGCGCACGAGCTGACCGCGAGCCCCGTCGTGTTCAAGGCTCGGGCATGTCATCTCCGAGAACACGGAGGTCAAAGAAATGAAGATCGCTGTCATCGGTGGGACCGGGCTCATCGGATCGAAGGTGGTCAAGATCCTGAACGCGAGCGGGCACGAGGCGGTGCCGCACTCGCCGTCCACCGGTCTGGACCTGCTCAGCGGGCAGGGCCTGCCCGAGGCGCTGGACGGGGCCGACGTCGTGGTCAACCTGACGAACTCGCCGACCTTCGACGAAGCCTCGCCCGAGTTCTTCCAGAAGACCATGGACAACCTGCTGACGGCAGCCGAGGCCGCCGGCGTCGGCCACGCGGTCGTCCTCTCGATCGTGGGCGCCGAGAAGGTGCCGGGCCTGGTCTACTACCGCGCCAAGGTGCTGCAAGAGGACATCCTCAAAGCCGGCCCCCTGTCCTACTCGATCGTGCGCGCCACGCAGTTCTTCGAGTTCATCGACGCGGTGTTGTCCTGGACCGCCGACGAGAACACCGTCCGCCTGCCCACGACGCGTGTCCAGCCCATGGCCGCGGCCGACGTCGCCCAGGCCGTGGCCGACGTCGCCGTGGGCCCTCCGTTGCAGGGCACCCGCAACGTCGCCGGGCCCGAGGTCTTCGCGCTCGACGAGCTGGGCAAGATCACCCTCGCCGCCCGTGGCGACCATCGCCTCGTCATCGCCGACAACAGCGCCGGCATGTTCGCCGCTACCCCGCGCGACGTCCTCATCGCCAAGGACGACGCAGTCATCGCCAAGACCGCCTATCGGGACTGGCTCGCGCGCTGACCCGGCTTGGCGTAGAGCTTCGCGGGCTGTGCGGTAGGAGGCACGTGTGACGGCGGGCCGCAACTGCAGCATGCCAGCGGTATTCCTCGTTGCCGGGGCGATACCCGCCGTGCGGCACCGTTTCCTCGCAACGGCTGCGGCCACTTGGCGGGGCGCGGTGCCCGATGATCAGGTCCCTGTGGCGGATCGACGTGATCTGGTGCTGCTGCCAGGCTTGGCGGGACGTCACGGTCCAGGGGAGTGGTTCCTATGCGCCGGGCACGCGGATTGTTGGTCGTGTTGGGCGCTGCCGTGGTTCTCGGCGGCACGGTGAGCGCCACGGCGAGCGAGGACGTGGTCGGCAGGCGAGGCGACTGGCCGAGTTGGCAGGGCGATCTTGCCGGATCGAGGTTCAGCCGCGCGGAGCACCGGATCACTCCGGACACCGTCGGAGAGCTGAAGCTCAAGTGGGCGTTCGCGTACCCGAAAACCGGGGCGTGGGTGAAGAGCCAGCCCGTCGTGGTCGGCGACGACGTGTTCTTCGGCGGACCGGACCAGCAGTTCTACGCGGTCGATGCCCGCAGCGGAAAGCTGAAGTGGCAATTCGACCTGACCTCGGTGGGCCCGGGCACGATGGACGGGGTCGCGTTCAACGGGGCGACCGGACCTGCCGTCGCCGAGGGCAAGGTCTTCTTCGGCGACAGCCGGGGCTACGTGTACGCGCTGGACCAGCACACCGGAAAGCTGGTCTGGGCGGTGCACACCGAAGACCACCCGCGCGGATGGCACACCGGTTCGCCGCTGTACTACCAGGGCCGGATCTACCTCGGTGCCTCCAGCGCCGAGCACGGCGTCGGCCCGGACTACCCGTGCTGCACCTTCCGCGGGCACATCGACTCCCTCGACGCCGCGACCGGAGCGCTGATGTGGCGCCACCACACCGTTCCCGAACCGCAGGCCGTCGGAACCTGGCCCAGCGGTGCGACCCGGTACGAGCCCTCCGGAGCGGGCGTGTGGGGTTCGCCGGTCATCGACGAGACGACCGGCACGCTGTACGTGGGCACCGGGCAGAACTACTCCGGAAACGGCGGTGACTTCGACACCCTGCTCGCGCTGGATGCCCTTGACGGCACGCTGCGGTGGAAGCAACAGGTCACCGACGCGGATAGTTGGCGAGATCTGTGCAACGTCCCCGATTCGGAGGGCTACTGCCCCGGCCTGAAGGACAACACGGCGCTGGACTTCGACCTGGGGGCGACGCCGAACCTCTTTCCGGTGCAGGGACGAATGCTGGTGGGCGTCGGCCAGAAAAGCGGTGTCTACCACGCCTTTGACGCGCGGACGGGTGAGGTGCGTTGGCGGCGGCAGTTGTCGGTCCCTGCACCGCTCGGCGGAGCCACCGGCATTCAGTGGGGAAGCAGCTACGATGGTCAAAACCTTTACGTGGCAACCTACTTCGCCGAACCCGGCACCCTGAATGCCCTGGACCCGGCCACCGGAGAGGTCGTGTGGACAACGCCCAACCCGGCCAACGGCTGCGATTGGGGCGGCGCGGCGACGTATCCCGATCAGTGCGTGCTGGCGCACACCCCAGCGGTCACGTCCAGCCCAGGGCTTGTCTACGAGGGCAGCACCGACGGCAAGATGCGGGTGTACGCGGCAGGCACGGGCGAGGTGCTGTGGGAGTACGACACTGTGCGGGATTTCGTTGGCACCAACGGGTTGATCGGACGCGGAGGCTCGGTTTCCGGCAATGGTGGCGCGGTCGTCGCCAACGGAACGCTCTACGTCCAGGCCGGGTACTACCCGATGTACCCCAGCGACCACGGCAACGTGCTACTGGCATTCGACGTGCCCTAGGGATCGTGCCCGCCGATTCATGCGATGACTCCGTCGAGCCGCAGCCCGGGGATCGAGGCATCGGAACTCCTCATGGAGTAGATGGGTGAGCCTCCCACAACATCAATTGCGGAAATGGCACAGTCCTCACCGTGTCGTTGGGTGATCTGCCGACCTGGTTGCCGGCCTGGTGCGTGGACCAGTTGGGCGACGAGCCGGTCAGTGTTCTGTTCGAGCTGCGGTCGATCTCGGCGGTGTTCGGACTGCGGTTGGCCGGCGGGCGTGACGTCGTGGTGAAGGCGCGGGAGGACGACGGCCGCGCCGCGTCGTGTGTTGCTGCGCAAGCCCGGTTGGCGGAGCGGGGATTTCCGTGCCCCCGGCCGCTCACGCCCGCGGTCGGCATCGGTGCGCTGGCCGTTCACGCCGAGGAGTCCCGGCCCGGCGGTGAAATGCTGTGCGGCGACTCGGAGGACGTCGCGATGCGCTGCGCGGCGGTGTTCACCCGGCTGATGGCTGAGCTGGCCGATGTGACCGTCGCGCCGCCGCTGCCGAACCCGCGCTGGGTGCGTTGGGACCACGCGGATGCCGGGCTGTGGCCGGCGATCGAGTTCCTCGATCAGCGAGATCAGAGCGCCGTGCCCGCGTACGTCGTCGAGGCGGCCGACCGGGCCCGCAAGCGGATGCTGGCCGCCGACCTGCCATGCGTGCTGGGCCACGCCGACTTCGAAGCGCAGAACCTCCGCTGGCGCGACGGCCACGTGTGGGCTGTGCACGACTGGGACAGCCTGGCGTGGCAGCCGGAGGCGGCGCTGGTGGGCGCGGCGTGCGGGGCATTCGCCAGTGCCTCGCCGCCGACCCTGGCCCCAATAGAGAGCTCCGCCGCGTTCCTGGCGGCTTACCAGGACCTTCGGGGGCGCCGGTTCACCGCGGAGGAGCAGGAGATCGCGTGGGCGGCCAGCCTGTGGCCGGCAGCGCACAACGCCCGCTGGGAGGCCCTGCACGGCGACCCCCCGGTGTCTTGTGACGCCGTCCGCGCCCAGTCAGCCGAACGCCTCCGCCGAGCGAACGCCTGATCACCAACGCCAACCTTCCGCCTGACTACGCCGAGCTCGTGGTGCTCATCGCTGATGGACTGCGGCGCACTCGTCCAGCCTGGTCGCGGAAAGCATCGTGCCGCTCAGCCGCGGTGTGCTGTGATGTGGCTGCCAGTGGCCGATGAGGGGAGCGGGAATGCGCTGGGGCGAGTCCGACGTCAACGGCAGGCGGGCGTGCGACGAATGCGGGCACGCGCGCAGCGAGCACAGCACGCAGGGCTGCCTGGCGGACGTGCCGTACACCAGGGCCGACGGTGTGGGCCGGGTGGACTGCCCGTGCGGGCTGTACTGGACGAACGACTACACCAGCGTGGTGGAGTGGCCCTGCAGCTGCGGGCACCGCAAGCACAACGGCGAGTGCCGCTACCCGGGCTGCCGATGCGGCCACGAACGGCCGGTGTGGCAAATCGACCCCGGCCAAGGGATATGACAGCGACCGACCCCGGCAACGACCCGGACGCGCTGCCCGCTTATGGGCCCTGCAATCCACCGGGATAGGCCGCTTCAACATGCGAAGAAGCAAGCACTCGCTCCTTCAACCTGATCAAGCAGTGGCGGGGCTCGCGACCCGCTACGCAAGCACGCCGTGATCTACCGCGACGGCGCCGTCCTGGTCGCGATCATCAACTGGTTACGCACGCCTTGGCAAGAAAGTCCTCAACGTTGTTCACCACCGCGGCGTAGGCGCCGTCGACGTCCTGGAACTCGGGACAGAGGTCAGTCACCTCGCCATCGAGCAAGTAGCCCACGTCAGCCCAACCACCAGTCCAGACGACAACTTCGATCTCGTCATCGGGATCTCGCCGCAGCCGAATCCCGATTGACTCGGGAACCTCAACAGCCGCGCGATCGGACACGATCGGTTGGGGCCAGGACGCCTGCTCATCACGCCAGGTCAGACTGGGTGCCCCCGGTGAGATTCGTACAGCATCTACACGGGGGCACACCCGCCGTGAGCTGCTGATTTCCAACCAGGTGTCAATTGCACAACGTCGCTGCCGCACGCGAAACGAAGCTTGATGAACCTCGGCAAGATAATCACCAGCGGCTGCCGCCTGGTGGAACCGTCACTGCTGCCCAAACCATGGTTCCTGCCCACTTGGGGACGACTTCACCGATTCGGTACCCCGCCGCAGGAGAACAATCGTCCCGGCTTGGGACTACCTAAAATCACTTGAGATGACTTCCCAGCAAAGCGAGATCTGCGGCGACCCGCGCGCAGAGTATCCACCTACGCGCATACCTTCCTGCCCGAACAGGCGCTTCAGGACTAAATCATGCACAAAATCTGACTCTCTGTCCACGATGCCGACCCTCATCTTGCTCCGTCCGAGTGGTCTTCTAGCTCAAGCAGAAAACCTCAACTATCGAACAGTTGTATTCGGTAGCGTTATGTGCATCAACCCTCCTTCGAGGATATAAAAGGAGTTCGGATGGACGCAATGGCGGATGTTGTCACGCCTGCTGTAACCGCATTGTCCCAGGCGGCCACGACAGATGCCTGGAAGGGGCTATGTGCAGGACTTGTTCGAATTTTCAGCAGAGGGGATGACAGCGAAGCCGAGAGAGCGGGAGACGATCTCGACCGCACCAGGGAAAAGTTTATCGACGCGATCGATCACGAAGATAATGATCGAGTTGAGCGACTAAAAGCTCGATTGGCCTTGCAGATTCAAGAATTCCTTGACGATTACCCCGACGAAGCTGAAGCTATCCGCGAATTGGTTGAAGGATACGAAACTGTCGACGGCTCGGCCGATACCGTGCACAACGTTGTAAACAAGAGCATTGCTCTTTTTCACGGGAAAGCAATCTCGGGGTACAACGTGAACGTTAATCTCCCTTCGGATAGTTAAAATGATGCCAACTGGGGATGATTCTTATGAGGACAACAGTCCACAGAAATCGCAAAATGTTGCGGTATCACTAGGTGGCGGCACATCTGTCGCAGCCAACAAGGTAGACCTAAACCACATCCATACCCACGCTCTCAGCCATCAACAAGTCGGACCATCCGAGATCGATTCCGCCGCTCTAGACTTTGTTGCCCCGGAGAACTATCAAGAGATAAAAAGGCACTTGCTGGAAAACAATCTCGTTGTTCTGAACGCAAAACGGGGGCAAGGACGACACACGGGAGCCCTACGACTGGTTTTGGACGTACAAAATGAGATGCGTAATTCTGCACCTATACGTGACGTTTGGCGACTGAAACCTTCCGGGCTAGAGCCTCAACTTACCACCATCCCCAGGATTAAGGGGCACATCTTCGTACTCGACCTATCAGACAACACTGACAGGTTGGACGATGGGACCGACCTTCACCCCAAAGAATCATTTGGATCAGGCCTCAAAGATTACGCAAATCTGCTAAAGGTCGACAATAGTTTCCTCATTATTGTTGTTACTCCACAAGCGTGGGAATACTGTCGCGAAGTGTCCGATGAGGACACCTTTTCGTGGAGGCCGCCAAGTGCTCGAACGATCATAACCGAGCGCCTCAAGGGGAGCTTGAAGAGCCATGAGCGGATTTCTTGGCTGGGTGATCAACGATTCGACGATATCCTATCCAGGAGCTCGCTACTTCCGCCTGCCGAAGCCGTAAGATTAGCTAGATCGATCGCGCGCGCAAAAGACAATACCAGCGAGCAAATGGACGCGAAGAGCGTTGCTCTTGACGAATTCAAGCACTGGTCAGGCCACTTGCGGCGCTGGTTTCGCAACCACCCTAATGTCTTTGATCGCGCCGTAATTATTGCCGCGGCGGCCTTAGGGAAGAGTCGAGCGCAAGATGTCGTAGACGCCGCGGATTCTTTGTTAAGACTGGTCGGTCAGCCCAGTTCTGAGGAAAATCCGCTTAGCGCACCGGACTTGATAGAGCAGCTTGCGAACACAGGTGCAGAAATCGGCGATGATGATTCAGTCAACCTGAATGAATATCGACCAGAATTTGATCAATCAGTAATCGAGCATGTCTGGAAGCAACGCCCTAAGACTCGGGAGCACTTAGAAACGTGGCTTTTGCAGCAGGCAACAGGTGTGCACGCTACGGAAGATCAACGAAAACGAATTGCCTCAGTAATGGTGCGTCTTGCCAGCAGTCGCGATGCTGGCGTCTATTTGGTTAACTTCCTAACTAAATTCGCTGGCGAGGGCAAAAAGCATCACGATCTTGCGGTTGATCTACTCGACGGAGCGGTCTTAGATCCAGTCCTAGGTCCTTATGTTCGTGGACGACTATTGGGCTGGGCGTCGTCGAAGACGGCGTTGCTCCTTGGTCTAACTGCGGCAGCCTGCGGAAAAAGGCTTGGCCATGAGCGCACCGATTTGGCCCTCAATAGGTTGGCAAAAGTACTGGCCAACCCTTCCTCGTCACAGGACGTCTTAGAAATCACAGGGCAGGCGCTTAACAAAATTTCCTTTGAACGTGAGCGAAGGCTCAAAGTGGTCCGCTCTCTCTCGCATCTTCTGCAGACTTCGCCTCGTGCCGGCGCAAAGGCGTTCCTACGACTTGTGTATTTTACTTCAGGCTCTGTAGTGCCAAGTTTGCTTGAGGATTCACGGAATGATGTAAGTATCCGTTTCATTCTTATTGACTGCTGGAAGTCGGCATGTACCGCCGTAGGCGCACAGGAGTGCGCTGAGTCTATGCGAAGCTGGTTTTCATCTATTGGATCGGCCTTGCCGGAAGATATGGTACTTGAAATCTGCCTTCCGGCCCTACGTGCGGACTCAGATAAGAGTCTTGCCGCATCGGTGTTCGAAGGGAATAGCAATCGTCGGGTCTTGCAGATAGTTATGCGTGAAATTGTGTCCGCTCGCACATCTCTCAGGGAGGAGTGATGCGAATGCGCCGTCGAAATAGGCAAGTGGCGGACAATTCGCGCGAGCAATTTCCCTCGAATTCGAATAGAATCCGAGTGTCCAGTAAAGTACCTGGAGCCGATTTCGAAGCGACCCTTCTTCCCCGGTGGAGAAAGGATCAAGAAAATCCTTCCGAAGTCGACGCCAGGGCGGTCGCCATAAATCATCTGCGGTCGGTCACCGAGAGAATCGCTAGCACGCGACTGGTGAGACACGCTTCCGCGGCCGAAGTAGAAATCAATGCTGAACTAGCACAAGGAGAGAAATTCGGCACAATCTTCGTGGAGGGGTCAGTTCGTCTTATTCCTGCCGAGGGATCTCAGGATCTAACCAACGACTACTTGAGTGGACTACGCGATGAGCGGATCCGCATCGACAACATGCTGGCTCGTTTGGAGGCACAACTAGGCCTGTTCGAGCGCCAAGACTTGGCATGGATGTGGCTATTCGATCAACGCCCCGATAAGCTTAAATCTATAGATCCCGACAAGTTTCAAGGATTGATTAATAAGTTTGACACTGCGCGCACGCAACAAAGAGAGAAGGAGTTGTGCGGAAGTGATTCTTTTGCTCGGGTCCTTGTCGATTTTATGCATGGGGTCGATCCCGTCAAGTACCATTTTCTGGTCGAATTGTTCCGAGCGTGCCTAGAATCCTTGGGGGAAACGCGCTTCACTGAGCGGGTCGAAAATTTGTCCAAATCCAAACAGGGGCAGGGTGCTCCAGTTGAACAGGAGCCGTCAGGGACGTCGTATGAGTCATAGGTTCACGTTTGACTCCGAAGCCGAATTCGATCGGTTTGCCCCAGCTTATCCGACGCGCCCTGGAAGTAATACGAGATTAGTCCCTGGTTCCCTTCGCGATGTTCCGAATCGCTGTGACCGACTCGTCCGGCCGGACGACACGGATGAGCAGATGTGCGACTGGAATAGTCAGGGCGAGTTAAGGCTCGCGAATGTCGTCTGTACTACGCCGGACGGGTGTATGCGCCCACACTGGACGGATGTTGAGCTTTGCTCAGGTGAGGCGTGCTGAACCGCGCCTGACCAGGACGTTCTCTTCGCTGGGATTGGGTACGCGGTGGCTGACTCGCCGGGGCTCGGGGTCATAAAGGATGGGTTTCGCATTGCTGACCCTGGCGACTTTGCTTGGTGCGCACCGCCTGAAGGAGCCGTCCGCGAATACCGGAGACGAAGCGCGGTGCGGAGGCGGCCGAGAGCCGGTAGCCGAAGGTGTGTCGGGCATCGTGGGGTCGGTGCGTGCCGAGCTGGCGCTCGGTGGCGTCGACTTCGAGATCGTGGATGCAGCCGACGACTTCACCGACGAAGCCATCTAGGTGAGCACGCTCGCTAAGCACGACAACGCGTTCGTCAAACCTGCGATCAACTCTGGTTGGTGGAGGCTCTGATCACCAGGGTCGGCGGGAGACGCACGGATTCCGGTGACTCCCCGGTCATGACTTGCGCGAGCATGTCGACTGCGGCCTTGCCCATCTGCTTGACGGGAGTCCGCACCGAGGTCAGCGGGATGGGCAGTTCGGCGGCCAGCGGGGTGTCGTGGTAGCCGGCGACCGCTAGGTCTTCGCCGGCTCGGATGCCGTGGTCGCGCAGGGCACCGATCGCGCCGATCGCGGCGAAATCGTTGACGGCGAAGATCGCGTCCGGCGTCGGGCCGTGGGCGAGCAGTTCGTCGGCGCCCTGGTGGCCCTCCTCGACATCGAGTCCCGCCTGGACGATCCGATTCCCGGGCACCTCGATGCCCTCTTCGCGGTAGCGGTCGACGAATCCGGCCGTGCGGTCGCGGGCCGTGCTCGCGAACGTCGGCCCGGCCAAGACCGCAGCGCGTTCGAAGCCGCGGTCCAGGAAGTGCTCCGCGACCAGCCGGCCACCGAGGTAGTCGTCGCAGGTCGCGGCCGGGAAGCTGCCCGACCACCTGTTGACCAGCACGAACGGGACGCCTCGATCGGCGAATTCGGTGAGGAACGCGCTGTCGAGGTGGGCGTCGCCGAAGATCATCCCGTCAACGCGGCGGGCGAGCATCATCTCGGCTGCGGTTCGCTGCCGCTCCGCGAGGTCGTCGGTGTTGGTCACAAACGTCGACAGGCCGATGTCTGCGGCGGCGGCGTGGATCCCCTCATAGACCATGGCGAGCACGAGGTCCGACAGGCGCGGGACGAGCACGCCGATCAAGCCGCTTCGCTGGGTGCGCAAGCTGGCCGCGTGCGGATTGGGCCGGTAGTCGAGCTCCTCGGCGATCTGGCGGATCCGCTCGGCGAGTTCGGGTGAGGCTGCCGCGCGCCGCTCCTGTGCAGTTCCGTTGAGCACGCGGGAGACCGTCGAGGGGTGGCTTCCGGCGGCCTCGGCGATGGCACGCAACGTCGCGGGGCGGCGCGGTTTGAGCGGTGCTCCGCGAGGGGCGTCTTGCGTTGGCATCGGAGGAACTCTACCCAACCCCTTGACTCCTGGAGATAAGAACATCATAGTTACCCAAACGTTTGCCCCAAACGTTTGGGTAGGCAGACGGTAATCGTCTGAGCGCGTTCTGTCCAGGCGCGCACCGGAGGTGATCGAGTGAACGTCGAGCTGTTGACGCCCGACCGCGAACGGCTGTGGTCCGATCTGCACGATCTCGCACGGCTGAGCGAGCCGGATTCGGAAGGTTGGACGCGTCGGGTTTTCAGCGAGCCGTACCGGGCAGCCCGGCACTGGTTGCGCCGCCGGATGCACGATGCCGGACTGGAGGTCTCCGTCGACGCCGCGGGCAACATCATCGGTCTGCTTCCCGGCCGTCGCGGTGGTGCTCCGCTGGTCACCGGCTCGCACACGGACACCGTCCAGGGAGGCGGGCGGTTCGACGGGATCGTGGGAGTGCTCGGCGGCATCGAGGTCGCGCGCCGACTGCGGGAAACGGGAACCCGACTCGACCACGATCTCCTCGTCGTCGACTTCCTCGGTGAGGAGTCCAACCCCTACAGCGGTAGCTGCCTTGGAAGCCAGGCGGCGACTGGAGTGCTCACCGCCGAGAACCTGGACCGGGTGGACGCGGCCGGCAACCGGCTTGGCGACGTGGCGACCGCCTTCGGGCTGGACCCCAACGGGATGCTTACGCCCACCTGGGCAACGAGGCCGCTGCACGGTTACCTCGAACTGCACATCGAGCAGGGCCCGACGTTGGAAAAACGGGGGGTCGGCATCGGGATCGTCACCGCCATCGTCGGCATCGAGCGCTTTCTCGCGACCTTCGTCGGCCGGTCCGACCACGCGGGGACCCGGCGGATGGATGATCGGCGGGACGCTTTGGTGGCGGCGGCCAAGACGGTGCTGGCAGTCGAACGCGAAGGGTGCGCGGCACCCGGCAACGCGGTCGCCACCTGCGGTGATCTGCGCGTCGAACCGGGCGCGGAGAACGTGGTTCCGGGGCGGACGCACCTGACCGCCGAGTTCCGCGGCGAGGACCAGGCCTGGCTTTCCGGCGTCCGCGGCCGGATTGTCGAGGAGATCGCGCGGCACAGCGCCGAAAACGGGGTCGAAGCCTTGATCGACTGGACTGCGGACAACCCGGTTGTGCCGACGAATCCGTCAGTGCAGAACCTGACCGCGGTCGCCGCCGACGAGCTCGGCCTGTCGTGGATGCCGATGCCCAGCGGCGCCGGTCATGACGCCGCCCACCTCGCCGCACGCTGCCCGGCCGGCATGATCTTCGTGCCCTCCCGCGATGGTCGCAGCCACTGCCCTGAGGAATGGACCGACGCCGACCAGATCGCCACCGGCGTGCACCTGCTGGCGGCCGGCCTGGTCCGGATGGATCAGGAGGCCACTGTGGACCACGAATTCGGGGGCAGTCGATGAGGTTTCGAACGGGACCTGGCGAGGACGCATCGGCAGATGGTCGCCGGACGGGCAGCGTGCTCCGGTTCATGCTGGCCTGCTTGCCCTGGATTGGATTGCTCGGTTGCGCGCCGTTGGCCAACCGCGTGCACCCTTTCGTGCTCGGGATGCCGTTCCTGCTGTTCTGGATCGTGCTGTGGGTCCTGCTCACCTCGGCCTGCATGGCGATCGTGTACTGGACCGACCCCGCCAACCGGAGGCAGCCGCGATGAACGCAGCATTGCCCGTCCTCGGCCTCTTTCTGGCGCTGGCACTGGTGCTGGGCCTGCGATCGCGCCGCGGCAAGCATATGGACCTGGAGCAGTGGAGCGTCGGAGGGCGCGGGTTCGGCGCTCTCTTCGTATTTCTCCTGCTGGCCGGTGAGATCTACACGACCTTCACCTTTCTTGGGGCCAGTGGCTACGCGTACAGCAACGGCGGCGCCGCGTTCTACATCTTGTGCTACGGCGCCTTGGCCTACGTGATGTCCTACTGGTTGGCACCGGCGATTTGGCGCTACGCCAAGCGCGAGCAGCTGGTTTCGCAACCCGATTGGTTCGTCCGGAAGTACCGCAGCCGCGGGCTCGGAGTGCTCGTGTCGCTCATCGGCGTGGTCGCGATGATCCCGTACCTGCAACTGCAGTTGACCGGGCTCGGGATCATCGTGGAGGAAACCTCCTACGGTGCCATCTCCCGGCCGACCGCCATCTTGATCGGGGCGATCGTGCTCGCCGGTTACGTCGTGCTTTCCGGAATCCACGCCGCCGCCTGGAATGCCGTGATCAAGGACGTACTGGTGCTCGTCGTCATCATCGCGATCGGGCTGTACCTGCCGCTGCACTACTTCGGCGGCGTTTCGACCATGTTCGAGGCGGTCGACGCCGCCCAACCGGGATTCCTCGCCCTGCACGAGCCCGCGCACGACACCGGCTGGTTCATCACCTCGATCATGCTGTCCGCCCTCGGGTTCTTCATGTGGCCGCACTACTTCGGCGCGATCTACGCCGCCAAGGACGAGCTGTCCTTCCGGCGCAATGCCGCGCTGCTGCCGCTCTACCAGATCGTCTTGCTGTTCGTGATCTTCTCGGGGCTGACGGCGGTACTCGTCGTTCCCGGCTTGAGTAACGGCGACCTCTCGCTGCTCGCGGTCACCCGCCAGACCTTCCCGCCGGTCGTCACCGGGCTGGTGGGCGCGGCCGGCATGTTCTGTGCGCTGGTTCCGGGAGCGATGCTGCTGACCACGAGCGCCACGATGCTGGCCAAGAACCTGCTGCAGGAGTTCGTGCCATTGGTCGGCGATGCCCGGGTCCCCCGGATCGCCAAGCTCTTCGTGCCGGTCGTGACCGCGATCGCGGTCTACCTGACGTTCAACGGGGGAGAGGCGATCGTCAACCTCCTGCTGCTTGGCTACGCGTTCGTCACGCAGCTGTTCCCGTCCCTGATGGCGAGCCTGTTGCGCCGGAACCCGATCAACAAGTGGGGCGCGGGCGCTGGGATGGTCGTGGGTGTGCTGGTGGTCAGCTGGCTTACCTTGGGTGAGATCAGCATCGGGGACTTGCTGCCGGCTCTGCCCGCCTCGCTGCAGCACCTCAACGTCGGCGTGGTCGCCCTCGTCGCGAATATCGTCACTTGTCTGCTGGTTTCGGCACTAACACGAGCACGACCGGAACAAGAACCTGATACGGCTACCGCGCAGCCTGTTCTCGTGGAGAAGCCCCGCAGTCAGTGACCGGGCGCAGGTTGAAGACATGATCCGTCCACAGTGGTCGCATGCGTGGCGTCGTCTTCCCGGACGAGCATCCGGCCATCTGGCAGCTCGTAGCCCTTGGCGATGTCCTCCCGCCGCGCCGGACGGTACAGATCCGCCCGTGCCGGGTACGGCGGCCGAGCACCGCGCTGTCGGCGGCGTTCGTTCTCGTGCTGGGCAGTTTGTGCGAGGACCCGGTGGAAGGTGGTGCCGCCTTCCTGTTCCATCGACTGTGTTTTGAGGAGGAGCTGATGGAACTGATCCAACGACTCGAAAGACTCCCGATGAGCCGGCCTCATCTCCGACTGCTCGGCCAAGGCGGGCTGGGCTGCACGTTCGACGCCAGGGACGGCGCGGTCATCGCATTCATCTCCCCGTGGTCGCCGCGTCCTGACATCTCTCCCACGGGACCACTGGGGTGTGCGGCTGACGAAGATCGGCTTCACCCAGGGGCTTCGTTGGGTCTTCTGTCGTCCGGCGGCTGCTCGGACGTACGTGTCCGCCTCCCAGCCGTGGCGTTGACCATGTGAGCAGGGCGGCTCGGTAACGTAGTGACACTGCGGGAGGGGCAGCTTCGAGGAACTATCGGAGTGGCTGCGCGCTCGGGGCCAGCACACCGAGACCGTTAGCGAGCCTGGTGCCCCAGAACCTTGAGGACATCGGAGATCCACACTAGTGCGTAGGGTGGAACCGGTTCTCCATGAGAGACCAGCTGTGCGAGGTTGTTCCAGGACTCGGAGAGTTGGCCGACTGTCAGCTGTTCTGGATCCGGCTGGGTGTAGACGTCGTAGGCCGCTTCCGGTGAAATCGACCAGAAGTAGTCCTTGTCGAGTTCGACGGTCTCGCCTACCTGCTGCTGCAGGTTGTCCAGTGCCTGGTTGAGCACCTGGCGTAGGACCTCGACCGACACCACGGACTCGTCGTCGCTCATCGCGCACCCTTGTAGATCTTGTCGATGTTCTCCCGAAATGTCTGGATCTCTTTCTCCAGATGCCTGACACGGCCGTCGATGATCCGCGGGCGGCCCTCGTCGTTCGGGGCGTTCTTGATGGTGGAGCCATCTCCAAAAGCATGGGTTTAGCACGGATTGATCTATGGTACGAAAATGGCAGGTCAGCCCTATGTGGGCTGACCTGCACTAACGAGTGCCCCCGGCGCGGCACATGCAGCAATCACACCAGGCTTGACCTGGGGGTTTTGAGTTCTCGTGATCTGGTTGGCCTGTGCAGTGCTCTGAGGGAGTTTGACTGCGGCTGCGGCGAGTTCCTTCGTGCCTTCTGCCGGAAGCGTGACTTCGATCAAGGCTTGGTCCGTTTCGTAGTCGATGTGGATGCATAGTTTCGTTAGCTCGAAGAGTCGTCCTAGGAGCTCGGCCGGTGCGCGGTGCAGGTTCACCGAAAGATGGGGCAAGACTTCAACGAGCTTCAGGTCTGAGCGGTTGAGGGGACGCGGTGAGGAGGCCTCTTCCTGATCAAGCTCCTCAAGATCCTTCTCGAGCTGTTCTTGTTCAATCGTCAAGGCGTTGTAGCGCTCCCTTAGGCCTTGGGTGAACGGATCGGAGGGGGCGGCGTCTTCGGCCTGGCTGAGCAGATTCTGTTGCTTACGGGTCACCTCGCTGAGGCGCTTCGTCAGGTGGTCGCGGCGGCGAGTCCTTTCTCGTTGGTCGCGGTCGTCGAACTGATCTGGTCCGGCTGAGAGTAGATTCAGACGATCTTTCCCGAAGACACAGTCGCTATAGACAGCGTTCAAGGCTGTCAGGATTGCGTCCTCGCGCATGTAGACAGTGTTCGGATGGTCTCCGAGCCGGTCCATGCGGCCGCGGTTGTTGTTCTTCGGCCAGCAGCGGTAGTAGAGGTGCCCGCGGTGCCGGTGACCAAGCATGCGCCGGCCGCACCGGCACAGCAGTCGCCCACGCAGCTTGTACGCGCGTTTGGTGTTCGGATGCTGGTTCTCCTCCCTGCCATCCCGGGAGCCTCGCTTTGCTTCTCGTCGAGCTGCCAGTTCGTCGAACATCCACTTTGGAATAAGCGGTTCGTGCGCGGGCTCGGCTGACCATACCCACATCTCTGGAGGGTTGACTGCCCCGTTGCGGCTGCGTCGGGCTCGACGGTTGTAGACCTGGTAGCCGGTGTACTTGGGGTTCTTGAGCACGTCGGCAACAGAGGATTTCGACCACGCCCGGCGGGCGCGCTTTCCTCCGTTGGGCTCCGGTGGGGGATGCTCGTCGAGGTCTGCGTTGAGGCGTTCAGCGATCGTGTCGAACCCGAGCTGTTCGTGATAGCGCCACTTGGCCATCAACGTCACCGTCTCGCCTCGCTTGCCGTCCGGTTCCAGCCGAGTCTTGGTGATTCCCTTCTCGGCCTTGACCGGGTTCGGGTGCCGGAACTTCTTGGCCTTGTAGCCATAGCACGGCTTGCCGATGTTGTAGCCCTCGCGCACATGGGTGCAGGTCCCGCCCCAGGACTGCTCCAGCATGTTGAGCACTTCGTACTCGGCGACGGACTGGTTGATCCGACGCTGCAGAATCTGCTGGGCACGCCCGCCGGTGAGCACGATCGGCTCATTCGAGGCGAACACGGCGACGCCAGCCTTTTCCAGCTGCCGCTCGACTGAGAGGTTCTCGTACATTTTGCGGGCGATCCGGGACATCGTCTCGCAGACGACAACATCGAAACGCCGGTTTGGTCGCTGGGCTTCCTCGAGAAGGTTCGCGATCCCGCCGTCACGGGCGATAGGGATGTCGAAACGCTCGTAGCCGGCCTTGCGGCCTCGTCGCTCCAGTTCCATACGACCGGACTCGACGTCGTAGAAGTGCGCGACAATGACCCAGGACTCCGGCAACACGCTCTTGGACCGGGCCAGCTGCCGCAGTAGGGACTGCCGTGGGTCTTGGTGTTCCTCGGTCGAGGTACGCCCCACCCACGCCACGCGCACTTCCTTACCGCGCACGGCGGCTGGCAACGAGAACGGTGACACCGCGAGATCCGATACTCCGCCTCGGCCGAGCGGGGATGTGAGCGCTGGCGCTGGTGGGTCAGCCGACGTTGTCATGGTTCCTCTTCTTCCTCCTCGGCGGGGGAGCCAACCGACCGTTGGTCCTGGTGGGCCCAAAGCGCAAGGTCAATAAGGATCTTGGTCAGCTCCGTCCGGAGCCAGTTCCCCTCTTCGCCATCCATCGGGTTAACAATATGTTCGAAACACCAACGTCTCCCGGGCTCGGATCCCCCAGGGCAGTCCGGTGACCGCGATGTCCTACCGCGTGCCATCGTTACCGCCGAACAGCACATGGATGTGAGTGCCGGTGAGCATTCGAAGCCCGGTGACCATAACGCCGGCGCTCGGCGTGCGTAGCCACCAGCAGGCAGAAACCCTCGAGCGTGTCCACCGCCTGTTCACGACGCATCCGCCTTAGCAGCGCGGTTCTCCAGCTCTGCCACCCGGCGCAAGAAGATTTCGTGGTAGTCGACCCGGAGGTCGATACCTAGGTACTGGCGACCGAGTTGCCGGGCCGCGATGCCCGTTGTTCCCGCCCCAGAGAACGGATCCAAGACAGTGCTGTTGGGCGGACATCCGGCGGCGATACAGCGAAGCGGGATATCGATCGGGAACGGCGCGCAATGCGCTTCGCGCAGCGGCCGGGTGGGGATCGACCAGACATCTCCGGGGTTCTTGCCGCGGTTTGGTGATGCGAGGAACGGTGTTTTGATGGTATTGGGTTTGTTTCCGCCGTAGTGGGTTTTTCGATGAGGGGGACGATCCTGCGAGTAGGGCGCCAGGATAGGTTCGATGTCGAAATTGTAATCGGGTTGTTTGACTAGGAGGAAGAGTGTTTCGTAGCGTTGGGATAGACGGTCGCGTGCGGGGTCTGGGATGCCGTTGGGTTTGTGCCAGATGATGGCGTTGCGGATGATCCATCCGTCGGACTGCAGGGCCATGGCGGCTCGCCATGGCAAGCCGAACAGGCTTTTGTGGCGGACGGTGTAACGCGTTGAGGTCGTTTCGTTAGTGAGTGTGCGACCTGTGCCGCTGGTCTGGTAGCTGTAGCCGTCGCGGAGGTTGAGCCACAATGTCCCTTGTGGCCGTAGTACGCGCGCTATCTCGGCGCCGACTGTACGTAGTTGTCTGACGTAGTCGTCGAGAGTGGGTTCCAGCCCATACTGGAGATCGTGACAACGTGCACCGCATTTTCGACACCGTTTCGGGCTTTCTGGGGAACCTGGGAAATTTGGAGTGAACTTGATGGTGCGGCGTTGATGGGGTGTAGTGCCCAGGGTGTGCTGGCAATGAGCGGTTCCGCCGATCCATTTTGCGGTGCCGTAATCGCGCAAACCCCACTGGGGTGGTGACGTCACTACACAATCCATGGAGCTACGTGGCATCGCTTGGAGGACACTGCAAGTGTCGCCGACGTGTAGTTCTGTGATTGGGTCGCGGTAGTAGAGCGAGTTCATGCTGCGCGCCACCTTCGTCTCCCGTCGTCGTTCGGGAAAACGGCTGAGCATGTTGCCGGAAGGCGGACCACGAGCACATCAAGATGAGCTGGGTGTGAGGTGAGGTGGCCGTGAATGTCAGTGCGCTCCGGACTGGTTCCCGTGCGAGTGACGATTCTTGGGTGCGCCCGGTTTTCGTGGATGAGACCGATCGCGTCGGCGACGTCATGAATCTCGCTGTGTAGGTCGAGCAGATGCCCGCGGCGTCGCCAGGGCCGGCAGGTGACCACGATGTGCGCGCCGGGCCAGACCCAGTCGGCGACTGCATCCAAGTCCTCGTAGAGGTCGACTAGGACCTGGCTGGGGTCGCATTCTGGGGTGTGACGCAGGTCGGTGAGTACGAAATCGATGGCGCCAGGCAGCTCGGCGGCCCGGGGATCGTCGGCGCTGTCAAGCAAGGCCGCGGTGCCGACCGACCCGGTCAGCCGGGCAAGGTTGGCTTCTAGGAAGGATTCCCACTGAACCTGGGTGGGCAACAGGCCAAGCGCTTTGCGGCCAGCGCGGACGACTTCAGCCAGGAGCAGGCCCGAGCCGGGGTTGGGATCGCAGACGGTGTCGCCAGGGCTGGTGTAGGTGGTGATGATCTGCTGCACCACGGCTGATGTCAGAGTTGTGTCTGCCCAGGTGGTGCCGACATGCTGGTCAGCGAAATGCAGGCGCGAGTCTGTGCGGTCGGTGTCCCCGGCACGGGCGGGGCCTACGTTGATCTTAGGCATAGCAGCCCGACCTGTTCGGGGTCGCGCGGCGAAACACCTCTGCGGTCGTGTGGATACAGCGATGCCCGCCGCGTGCGATCGCTCGGCGGTCCTGTCCGGATGGGGGCCGAGCGGCGGACGGGAGTTGGTGGGCCAGGATCAGCCGGTCGGTCAAGATCAGTCCGGCCTGCGCCGCGAGATGTGCCAAGTGCCCCGAATGGGTGCCTCGCCCACTGTACTGATCGCTACTGCGTGTGAGCGCGACGACGGCTCCGCCTGCGGCAAGATTGAGCGTCGAGTCGGCCAGTGCACACGGCGTGACGGGACAGTCGGACCATCCGGCAATGATCAATGTGACGCCGCCCGAATCCGGGCCGGAAGGACCGTTGAGGGGTGGGCGGCCGGTCGGGTTCGCGACCGGCTCGATCAGGTGGTCGTGGCGGGGTCCGAGTCCGGACCCGGACCTCGAAATGTCGCGCGAGCATCCGTCAGCGGGACCCGACTTATGGTCGAGGTGAGGTGAGTGGTCTGCGGTCGTGGTGGCGCCGCGGCCGAGTCGGAGGACGGACTCCACGAGTCGGTCCCGGCGTTGCAGGCTCGCGGAGGTCGGGTCTTCGGGGGCGGCGAGCATGATCCGGTCGCCGGGCACGGTGTAGGTCCTCGTGATCACTGAGACCTCAGCGGTGACGATCTCGTCTGCCCCTGCTGCAGGGTCGACGAGGCACAGTCGCACTGTGGCCGATGCCGACGGACCGGAGCGTTCGCGGCGTGGCTCACGGGCTGCGGCGTTCGAGTGGCTCAGTCCGCTGGCTTCCACGGTGTTGGGGGGCGGCGCATCCGGGGTCGGGAGGGCAGGCATTGGGTGCTCCGTTGATCGTCGGGTTGTGCCAAGAGCACTCCTGAAGTCCGCGAAACCTGCCCTGATCGGTCGTCGCTGCCTGCAGAAAATTCTCGCCTTCACACGTGCGGAACGGACACCCTGCGTCACTGGATCTTTCGGTTCCACCGCCCCCCATGTCGACGTCCGAGCGGGTCGTTCAAGGTCGGCGGAGAGCAGTGGTGAGCAGGGCCCCACTAGGCCCTGCGGCATGCCGGTTCAAGATCGCCCCGGAACTTCCTCAAGATCTTTGCTCTTGCTCCCGCTCTCGTCCCGTCGAGGCGACAGCACGGGAACAGCGTCCGACTAACACCGCAGTGCACAGGCCTATTGCTCGCCCAGAGGCAATCGTGAAATCCACCGCAGGGCGATCTTCTTGTTCGCGAACAAGAAGATCGTTTTAGCTTCGTCTTAGTACGGAGCCGTGCGCTGCGCTGTTTCGCGCCTGGCTCTCTCGACGGCGTCATTGACCTCGTTCGAGAGGAGCCGAGACATGGCTCTCCCATCTAGCTCCGAGCACAAAGCGTGGCCGGGTAACCCCCTCGACGCCGCGCGTGAGGCATTCGGGTGGCTGGCCGCGGGCGATCATCCGGTGGCCGTGGATGGCCGCCTGTTCGATCACTTGCCTGCCCGTGAGATCCCGGTCGACGAACTCCGGGACTTGCTGCTGGCCAAGGGGTGCCCGCGGCGGGTGTGGGACCAGGTGTGGACGCATGTGATCAGCCGCGCCCGGATCGAGGGCGGTACGTGGCTGGTCGCCGCGGTCGGGTTGGCGCTGCCGATGCTGACCTCGCTGGCTGCCCGGCTGACCGAGCGCTATGCCGATGACCCGGCCGACATCCACGCCGAGGTCCTGCATGGGTTCCTCGACGCGCTGCACACGGTGGATCTTGCCGCCGGACGGATCACGATCCGGCTCCGGTGGGCCGCCTATCGCGCCGGGCATCGGGCACTGCTGGACGGACTGGATGGGCCGATCCCGAAGCCGCCGGGGTTTCACTCCAGCGACCCCAAACCCCCGGCCGGCCATCCGGACCTGGTCCTGGCTCGCGCCGTCGAAGCCGGGGTCCTCACCCGGACCGAGGCCGAGCTGATCGGCGCCACCCGGCTGGAAGGCGTCGAGCTGGCCGACTGGCCGCACCACCCTGAGCTGACCTACGAAGGCCTGCGCAGCATCCGCCGTCGGGCCGAAGCCCGACTCGTCGCCTGGCTGATCGAGTCCGGCATCGGCCGGACCGACGGCGATCCGACCGGCGAGACCGCTGCCGCCCGGCTATCGCTCGAGCAGAGGACGAGAGCGGCGAGCCGGTCACGTTCTGTAGCGAAAGAAGTTGACCGCTCGGTGACCGGTGAGGGCCCGATTTTCGGACTTCAGGGCTGCGACTGATCCCTGCTCGCTTCCCAGGCTCGTCGCCTGCTGATCGCCTCTGGAGGTTCCGTTCATGATCACGATTCACCCTCGCCGTCGTTCCCCGACAAGCCCGCAGCCCTCCCTGCCTGCACTGTCACGATGCCGTCGGAGGTGGACGGGGCTGGCGGTGGCCGCTGCGCTCGCCGTCGCGCTTGGAGTGCTCGCCGTCGCTTCGGCAACGGCGGCCCCCTACGTCTTGGCTCAAGCCCCCGGGCCGTCGATCACCGATGTCCTCAACAACGCCCGGAACTGGATCATGGGCATCCTCGCGCTGCTCGCCACCCTGTTCCTCACTGTGGGTGGGGTCCGCTATCTGATGGCCGGCGGGAACGCGGGCGAGGTGGAGAAGGCCAAGCAGGCGTTCAAGAGCGCCGGGATCGGCTACGGGTTGACCGTGCTAGCGCCGGTGGTGGTTGAGATTCTCAAAGAGATCTTGGCCCAGCCAAAATGACCACCACATGGTCCTGGATCTGGCGTGCTGGAGTGCGGCGCATTGTCCTCGCCGGGCTCGTGGTGTTGCTTGGCGTCACAGGGTTCGGTTTCACCGGCACAGTCCGGGCCGAATCCACGTCGGTGCCCGCACGTCCGTCTGGCGAACCGCTCCCTCTGCCGCTTCCGGTGCCGTCTGGACCGGGGTGCGGCCCCGACCAGCCACAGACCCCGGCGTGTCTTCTACCGACGGTGGCGCCGAGCAGCCCCACCTCGCCCGCGCTACCGGCACCGCCGAATCCGGCGCCAGAACCTGAGCCTGCGTCCGAGGAACCGGAGAGCTCGTGGATCGGGGAGTTCCTTACGGGGTGGATTCGCGATTTCTTCGCCGATGTCGCGCGTTCGGCTCTCGAAGGGGTGCTGGGCATGTTGGCGGATTCCCTGCTCTCTACCCCGCGGTTCGACCAGCTTCCCGTCATGGGCCAGCTGTGGAACAGCTCCCGCAACATCATGATCGCCGCGTATGTGTTGGTGACCACGATCGCGGGGGTCGTGGTCCTGTCCTATCAGACGTTGCAAACGCGGAGTTCGGTGAAGGAGATTCTGCCGCGGCTGGTGATCGGGTTCGTGGCCGCGAACCTGTCGCTGTTTCTGGGCGGAAAGGCGATCGAGTTCGCCAACGCGCTGTCCCGGGCGTTCCTGGGAGATCAGACCGGAGCGGAAGAAGCGTCCCGCGTATTCGTGGACACGCTGCTCGGTAAGGTGCCGGAAGAAGGTGAGGACTTCTCTCCCTACGGCGATCTGTATGTCGTCTTCACCGTCCTGGCGCTCGTGGTCATGATTATCGCAGTGCTGCTGACCTATGTGGTCCGGATTGCGCTGACCGTGCTCTTGCTTGCCGCGGCTCCGCTGGTGTTGATGTGTCACGCCTTGCCGCAGACCGAGTCCATTGCCTTTTGGTGGTGGCGTGTCTTCGGCGCGGTTCTCGTCGTCCAGGTCGCACAATCTCTCGCTTTCATCTCTGCCCTGAAGATCTTCTATCTACCTGGCGGAATCACCATCTTCTGACCCGCCACACATCGCCCGTCTCGCAACAGGGGGATGGTCCATGATTCCTTTTCTGACTGCACTTGCATTGTGTTACATCCTCGTCAAAATCCCGTTCTGGGTCATAGGAGCTGCCCGCGGAGGCGGCGGCAGATCATTCATCGGGAGACTCGTCAGGGCCTTCATCGCCTACAAGACCTTCGGGCTGATCCGGGGACGACGAGGCGCGCCACCGGTAAAAGGCCACCCGAAAACCTCAGCGGATCCTTACGAGTCGCCGAAGGCGACTGCTAGCGGCCAATACATGTTGCCGTTGAACGTGAGACGTCAACGGCGTGGCCCCTCGGTGCGACAGCCGAACTTCCCGAAACCGAAGGCGGCGCAGCCGCGCCGAACCGAACAGGGCCAACAGCTGAAGCTCCCTCTCGATGGGGAATGGCCGGAGAACAAGCCCCGGCTTGGCCGGGATGGGCAATACCGCCTGCCGCTGAACGTGCAACGCCAACCGGCACGTCAATGCCCAACGCCACCGCCGCCGAATCCGCCATCCCGGCGGCCGCGAACTCAGCAGTTGCGTTTCCCAATCGATGGTCAGTGGCCGGAGACCAGACCCGTGCTCGGCCGGGATGGGCAGTACCGCTTGCCGCTCGACGTCCAGCGCGTCCGGCGGCCAGAAGCCGCCCCCGCGCCACCGAAGCCACTGCCGACTTCGTCGCCGCGGCCTGCGGCCCGGCAGCTCAAGTTGCCCCCTGACGGTGAGTGGCCGGAGAGCAAGCCCCGCCTCGGTCCCGAAGGGCAATACCAGTTGCCGCTGCAGGTCCAGCGAGCCCGCCGCCCCGCGGCAGCCCCACCGACTCCGCCACCGGCATCGCCGGCTACGCGGCCGGGATCAACGCACGGCAAGCAGCCCTCGCTGCCGCTGAAGTTGCCGAAGGTCCATCCGCCACGCCCGAGTACCCGCCGCCGTGGAGGTGACACACGATGACGCGCAGCGTCCGCATTCCGGCCGATGTCGACCGCGAGGACCGCATTCTCGCCGGGTTCACCGCGCGCCAGGTCGCCGCCATGGCCGTCACCGGCCTCGTCCTCTACTGCGGATGGCTCGCAACCCGCGCAGTGCTCCCGGTGGTGGCGTATCTGGTCATGGCCGCGCCGATCGCAGCTGCGGTCGTATTGCTGGTGGTGGTCACCCGCGACGGAATCACGCTGGATCGCCTGCTGCTGGCGGCGCTGCACCAACGCCTGTCCCCACGACGCCGCGTCGCCGCCCCCGAGACTCCGGCGGCGGTGCCCGAGTGGCTGTCCGAGTTCGCCGACCAAGCCGACGACGTCGCCCTCGGGGGCCTAGAACTTCCCGCGAACGCGGTGAGCGAGGCCGGAGTGATCGATCTCGGGCGGGATGGTCTCGCGCTGGTGGCCGCGTGCTCGACGGTCAACTTCGCGTTGCGCACCCCGGCCGAGCAGGAAGCACTCGCGGCGGGCTTCGGCCGTTATCTGCACAGCTTGACTGCCGGTGTCCAGATTCTCGTGCGCGCCCAGCGCTTGGATCTCACCAGTCACATTGATGATCTTCGCCACCGTGCGGCGAGCCTGCCTCATCCGGCGCTGGAGGACGCCGCGCTCGATCATGCCGACTACCTGCACCAACTGGGCGAGCAGGCCGAGCTCCTGCGCCGGCAGATCCTGCTGGTGGTCCGCGAGCCTGTCGGGAGCGCATCCACGGATGCCCTGAGCCGGTCCCGACGCCGGCACCGAGATCACACCGAGGATCAAGAGCCCTCGACCGGAGCGCGCCGTGCTGCGGCCTCCCGGCTGGTGCGGCGGATGCATGAAGCCATCGAACTCCTGGCGCCCGCCGGAATCGAGGCCACCCCGCTGGATGCGGGGCAGGCCACGGCGGTGCTGGCCGCCGCCACCAACCCTGACCGGCTCGTGCCGCCCTCGCCGGAGATGGCCGGTGCCCACGAGGTCATCACCATCAGCCCGGGCTGGGGCCTCAGCGATGAGGAGGACACACCCTGATGCGCACCCGAAACCACCGCCGCACAACAGGGTCATCTGGCAGCGCGTTCACCCCGGACGCCATCGAGGTCGGCGCGCGCCATCTACAGATCGGCGAGGACTGGGTCGCCAGCTTCGCTATCACCGGCTACCCGCGCGAAGTCCACCCCGGCTGGCTGCAGCCGCTGCTGACCTATCCAGGGCGACTGGACGTGTCCCTGCACATCGAACCGATCGATCCGCGCGTGGCCGCAGATCGGCTGCGCAAGCAACTGGGCAAGCTGGAGTCCGGTCGCCGTGATGATGCCGCACACGGACGCCTGGCCGATCCCCAGGTCGAGGCTGCGACCGAGGATGCCTACGACCTCTCGGATCGCCTGGCCCGTGGTGAAGGTCGACTGTTCCGATTCGGCCTTTACCTCACCGTGCATGCCGGTTCCGAGGACGAACTCGTTGAAGAGATCAGTGCCGTGCGTGCTCTGGCGGCCAGTCTGTTGCTGGATGCGAAACCCACTACCTACCGGTCTTTGCAGGGTTGGGTGACCGCCCTGCCGATGGGCCTGGACCAGATCCGGATGACCCGCACCTTCGACACCGCCGCCCTCTCGGCGGCGTTTCCCTTCACCAGCCCCGACCTACCTCCACCGGACGTGACCTCCTCCTCGGCCGCCCGCGGCGTGCTCTACGGCTACAACCTCGGCAGCCAGGGCCTGGTGCACTGGGACCGTTTCGCCAGCGAAAACTACAACTCCGTCATCCTCGGCCGCTCCGGAGCGGGCAAGTCCTATCTGGTCAAGCTCGAAGCCCTCCGCAGCCTCTACCGCGGTGTGGAGGTCGCCATCATCGACCCCGAGGACGAATACGCCCGCCTCGCCGGTGCTGTCGGCGGCACCTACATCCCCCTCGGTACCGGAGGAGTCCGGCTCAACCCCCTCGACCTGCCGATCCACACGGGCCCCGACGGGCGCCGCTGCGCCCCCGCTGACGCGCTCACCCGGCGCAGCCTGTTCTGCCACACTCTGCTTTCCGTCCTTTTCGGACAACCATTGACTGCCGGCGAGCGAGCCGTACTCGACCTGGCGGTCACTGCGACCTACCAGGCTGCGGGGATCACCGAGGACGCCCGCACCTGGACACGCCAAGCACCACTGCTGCCGGACCTGCAAGCTGCCCTCGCAGCAAGCCACGACGGGACCGCCCACGATCTCGCCGCTCGCCTGCGTCCGTTCACCGAGGGAGCATTCTCAGGGCTGTTCGACGGGCCCACAACGCAGACGACCGAGTCGCACCTGCTGGTGTTCTCCTTGCGGCATCTCCCGGACGAGCTCAAACCCGCGGGCACCCTGCTGACGCTGGATGCGGTCTGGCGGCGCATCTCCACTCCCGCCGCACGCCGTCCCAGATTGTGTGTCGTCGACGAGGCGTGGCTGCTGATGCAGCAGCAGGCGGGAGCCGAGTTCCTGTGGCGCATGGCGAAATCCGCCCGCAAACACTGGACAGGTCTCACCGTCGCCACCCAGGACGTCGGAGACGTCCTCGGCTCCGACCTCGGCAAAGCCGTGATCGCTAACGCTGCCACCCAGGTGCTCCTTCGACAAGCGCCGCAATCCATCGACGACATCGTGCGCACGTTCGCACTGTCGGAAGGGGAAAGGCAGTTCCTACTCTCGGCCGGCACCGGTCAGGGATTGCTCGCGGCCGGGACGCAACGCGTCGCCTTCCACGCCATCGCCTCCGACGCTGAACACCAGCTGATCACCACAAACCCGGCCGAACTGGCCGCCATGACCGACGACGAGCCGCCCACCGGCCATGACTTCACCGCTGCCGAGGTGCATCCGGACATCGTCCTCGACGACTAGACCAGGAAGGAGGAACGCGCGTGTACGCCCTCACCACCACCGGTGGCCCCAGTCAGCACATTCTCGGCTCGCTCCTGCACGCCTTCGGTCACGACTTCCTGCTCTCGTGGACCATTGCCGCAGGGCTCATCGCCGGAATCTCGATCGCCTGTGCCCTCATCGCCATCGCCGGGGTGTCCATCGGCGTCCTGGCCGTGCGCGGAACTCACGGACTGATCCGGCTTTACACAGGCCGCACCTGTCCTCCCCACAGCCTCGAGTATGCCCAGCTGATCACCGTGCACACCGATGGCGTGACCACCACCGTCATCAACCTTGATCACTACCGCCGTCAGCGGCACCACCGGCATGAAGGCACACAGACCACGCCCCACGAGGCGGAGAACCATTCCGAACCCGGCGACGACCCCGCATAGGCCATCACCAACGCCACATCTCCGCAACGCATCGGATGGCAGTTCCGTCACCCCTCTTTCTGTCCTTGCTTCCCTGCAGAGGTACTCCTATGCCTTCCTCTCACACGGCTCACTCTTCGAGCTCCGCACAGGCATCTTCCGCTCGTCCGCGGCGATTGCTTACCCAGAACAGAGAAATGCGCGCCATCGGCGCGTGGAACTGGACATTGCCAGCCTGGGCGGGGAGATTGCCCGACGGCCGTACCTACAACACCTGCCCCTCGGCAGGGGTGTGCCGTCAGGTCTGCTACGCCCGTCACGGCACCTACCTGTGGCCGGTCGTGCGAGCCAAACACCACGCGAACCTGCAGTTCGTTCTCGACGACCTGCCAGGCTGGGAACAGGCCATGCTCGGTGAGCTTGCAGCGCCCCGGTTCCGCAGCGGCTGGATCCGGATTCACGATTCCGGCGACTTCTTCTCCGACGCCTACCTGGCGTCGTGGCTGCGCATCATGCGCCAGCGAACGGAGGTGAACTTCTACTGCTACACCAAGGAAATTCACCGCTTCAGAGCACTCGTCGAACCTGACCCGCCTGCGAACTTTCTGTGGGTGTACTCCTACGGTGGCACACAGGACTCCGAGCTGACCGCCTCCGACCGCGTGGCCGACGTGTTCCCCGACGAGGCCTCCATCGAAGCCGCGGGATGGTCGTCGCAGGACGCCTCGGACTTGCTGGCTGTGCTCGGCCCCAAGCTGGTGGGAGTGCCGGCCAACCGCATCCCGCATTTCCTGCGTCGCTTGCAGGGCCGCCGGTTCTCCGAATGGCAAGCCGAGGTCGACGCCGAACGACACACCCGCCACACCGCGCGAGTGCAAGCGATCACCACCGCACGATCCGCGCGCCGTCGAATGCCGCCTGAATCGGGGTCGAAGGCTGCCTGACCCGCTCTCGTTTACGAGCTCACTTCTTCGAGGAGGAGACCACATCATGATATTGCGACGCTCGGTTGTGGACAGTCTGGTCGGCGAGTTAATGACCGATCCGTGGGGCATGATCCAGGCGCTCCTCACCACGGTGTGGTCGTGGGTCCGTTCATGGGGTTTCGTCGCGTTGCCGGCACTGCTTGTCGTGGTGGTCGGATCGTGGATTCTGCATCGGTGGCGGTTTCGCCGGTGCCAGGACGCGCTGCATGAGAGGGCCCGCGTGGTGACGATCCTGGCGCCGCCGACCGTCGACCCGGGCGGGGCACAAGCGGTGTGGTCGAACCTGGTGGGACTGCTGCGTCCGAAGCTACAGCGCCTGATGCGCGGGCAGCCGCAGCTGGCCTGGGAGTTTGTCTTCGATCACGACGGGCTCCAGATCCGGTTGTGGGTGCCGGGCACGGTCCCTCCCGGAATGGTCGAGCGTGCTATCGAGGCAGCCTGGCCCGGTGCGCACACCCGCAGTGCACCCGCCAGCTCACCACTGCCTATAGAGCCTGCCGATGGGCACCGCCATCTGGCCACGGGGGGCGTGCTGCGCCTGGCCCGGTCGGAGGCGTTGCCGATCCGCTCGGAGTTCGACACCGATCCGATCCGGGCGCTGCTCGGCGCACCGGTGGGCCTCGGGGTGCATGAGGTCGCCTGTGTGCAGGTCCTCGCGCGCCCGGTCACCGGACGTCGGGTCAAGCGTGCGCGGCGAGCCGCCCGGCACCTCGATGCCGGGCGGTCCACGCGGATGGTGGGCCGGATTCTCGATGTGATCACGCCCGGCCCGACGTCCAGCGCGAAGAACCAGGCTGGTCTGCCGAAGCTTGATCCGCAGACCTCGCTGGAGTTCAACGCTCAGAACCGCGCCATCGTGGTCAAGCAGCGCGGATCCCAGTGGGAAACCGTCATTCGGTACGCGGTCGCGACCACCGTGCCCACCGACATGCCCGCGGAGCAGGTCGCTCGACGCCGCCAGCAACTCAGAGGCAAGGCGCACGCGATCGCCAGCGCGTTCTCCGTTTTCACCGAACACAATCACTACCGGCGCCGCCGGCTGGGTGCCCCGTTGACGGCGATGGCTCAACGTCGATTGCGCCGTGGTGACCTGCTCTCGATTCCCGAACTGGCTGCCGTGGCGCATCTACCCACCGATGAGGGGCTGCCCGGCTTGGCCCGCGCCGGGGCGAAGGCCGTGCCTCCTCCGCCGAACACGCCCACCGAAGGCGAGCTCATCCGCCCCGTCGGGATCTCCGACACCGGGCAGGCCCGCCCAGTCGGCCTGCAAGTCTCCGACGCTCGCCATCACCTCCACGTTCTTGGCGCCACCGGCAGCGGGAAGTCGACGATTCTGGCGCGGATGATCCTCGCCGACGCCGAACACGGCCGCGGCGCAGTGGTCATCGATCCCAAAGGCGACCTCATCACCGACGTGCTGCAACGGCTCCCCGAGCACGCCGCCGAGAAGGTCGTGCTCTTCGACGCCGACACCCGAGGCCCAGTGCCCTGCCTCAACCCGTTGGAAGGGCCGAGGGAAGCCGCCGTCGACAACCTCGTGTCGGTGTTCTCCCGGGTGTTCTCGTCAGCGTGGGGCCCACGTACCGAGGACATTCTGCGGGCAGGGTGCCTGTCGCTACGGGCTGTCTCGGAGGCACCGACTCTGGCGAAGCTGCCCGACTTGCTCACCGACCCCGCGACCCGGGCACGGCATCAGGAGAAACTAAAGGATGACGCGACGCTGCGGGGATTCTGGAACTGGTATGAGCAGCTCTCCGACGCTGCCCGCGCTCAGTCCATCGCCCCTCTGCTGAACAAACTGCGGGCGTTCTTGTTGCGGCCGTTCGTGGTCAAGGCCATCGCGGCAGGCCCTTCCACAGTGGATCTATCTACTGTATTGGATGGTGGCCTGTGCCTGGTGCGTATCCCCAAAGGCAGCCTCGGTGAAGACACCACCCGGTTGCTGGGCTCGCTCATCGTCGCGCGTGTTTGGCAAGCCACCACCGGCCGAGCGAAGCTGCCGCAACGCCACCGACGGGACGCAGCCCTTTACGTCGATGAAGCACACAACTTCCTCAACTTGCCCTACGCCATGGACGACATGCTCGCCGAAGCCCGTGGCTACCGGCTCGCGATGACGCTCGCGCACCAGCATCTCAGTCAACTCCCACGAGATCTCAAGGAAGGAATCTCGACCAACGCACGCTCGAAGATCTTCTTCAACGCCTCACCCGAAGACGCTCGTGAACTCGCTCGCCACACGGCACCTCGGATCTCTGAGCATGACCTAGCCCACCTCGGAGCCTTCCACGCCGCGGCTCGACTGGTCGTCAACGGCGAGGAAACTCCGCCGTTCACCGTCTCCACCCAACCGCTCCCACCGGCTATCCGTGGGCGAGCAAAGACGGTCCGTCAGGCGGCGGCCCGCCACACCCGGCCCCTCACGTCCAGCGCCGAGCGCACACACGACGACGAGTCGGACGCCAGAGGCTTCGACCCACGCCGCGCGAGCTGAAACACCCACTTCCAAGGACCCCCGCATTACTGGGCGCGGGCGCGCCGTTGTGCGTCTTCGCTTTCCCATCCGGAGGACTCTGCATGTTGGAACCCACTAGACCGCAACGCGCTTTTCGCGCTCCGGCCCCTGCTCGCGTCAGCCCGCGGCTGGCCGCATCCACCGAACACCAAGCCACCATCGCCGCACACCTCACCGCTCGCGACCGATGGATCGCGCGCATGCTCGCTGAACATCGCGTACTGACCACACACCAGATCACCGCGATCGCGTTCCCATCCAGCCGCGCCGCCAACCACCGGCTACGCCGGCTCTACCAATGGCGCGTGCTCGACCGCTTCCAGCCCTACATCGGACGGGGACGTGCACCGATGTACTACGTCCTCGACACCGCCGGCGCCCATGTCCTCGCCCACGAGGACGGCCTCGAGCCCCGCGAGCTGAAATTCCGAGCTGAACGCTCCGTTGGCATCGCCTACTCGCTGCGCTTGGCCCACCTGCACGGCGTGAACACCTTCTTCACCACGCTCCTCGCGGATGCTCTCGCTCGGCATGAGTGCGCAGTGACCGGTTGGTGGTCCGAAGCCCGCTGCGCCCGCCATTTCGGCGACCTCGTCCGCCCCGACGGCTACGGCCGCTGGCGCGAAGGCGACCGTGAGATCGAATGGTTCCTGGAATGGGACACCGGCAGCTACCAATTGTCCCGCTTCGTAGCAAAACTGCCCGGCTACTTCGAGCTCGCCGCCACCACCCGCATCATCACTCCGCTGCTGGCCTGCTTCGCCACCCCACAACGGGAAACCCACGCCCGGAACTTGCTGACCGAACACCTGAAAACCCACACCAGGCCGCACGACCTACCGATCGCCACCACCAACGCCCAACACCTGCAGGACACCGGCACCGGCGCCTCACCCGAGATGTGGTTGCCTCTACGGAATTCTCGAGCCGGACGCCGACGGCTGATCGAGCTGCTCACCGCCTGGCCGCAGCTCTCCCGAGCCACAACCGTCAGCGGCACCCTTCCTGCGGCCATCGAGTCGACATCGCAGCCGCGCCTGAGCCCACCCGCACCGATGCCGACCTGGCACGCCGGGGATCTGACGTGGTCCCCAGCCTGGTGATCCGCGCATGCTCAAACTCATCACCACCGTACTGGTCGGCGCCCTCGCAGTGATCGTGCTTGCTGCCGTCGCGGTGTCGGGAGTCGCCGCCACCCTCTTCAGCGGTGGCGGTGCCACGACCTGCACTCCAACTGACTCCGCTACAGCAGGCCACGGATTCGGGCCGGACCAGATCACGAACGCTGCAACCATCGTCGCAATCGGCAAACAGATGAACGTGCCAGAACGCGGCTGGGTGATCGCACTCGTGACCGCGATACAAGAATCCCGGCTGCGCAACCTCGATCACGGCGATCGAGACAGCCTTGGACTGTTCCAGCAACGTCCATCCCAAGGGTGGGGTAGCGCTGACCAAGTCATGAACACCACCTACAGCACCACCCAGTTCTACCGGCACCTTCTAGGAGTTCCCGGCTGGCAGCGGATGACCATCAACGACGCTGCACAAGCCGTCCAGCGCTCCGGATATCCACACGAATACGCCCAACACGAGCCCGCAGCGCGCCAGCTCCTCGGCAGCGTCCACGATGCCACCTGCAGCGGCACACCCACCGGAAGTTGGACCGTTCCCACGCAGGGACAGTGCACCTCCGGCTTCGGACGGCGAGGTAGTGAGCTTCATCGCGGGCAAGACATCGCCGCACCTATCGGCACACCCATCTTTGCCGCCAGCAGTGGCACGGTCATCGACTCCGGACCCGCCCGCGGCTACGGGCTCTGGATCCGCATACAACACCCAAACGGTGTCGTCACCACCTACGGCCACAACAACCGCAACGTCGTCAGGAGAGGACAAGAAATCCACACAGGGCAACTGATCGCCGAGGTCGGCGACCAAGGGCAATCCACAGGCCCACACCTGCACTTCCAGATCGAAGACAACGGCCGCCCAGTCGACCCAGTAACGTTCTTCCAGCAGCAGTCAGCACCACCGCTCTGTAAGTGACCGCCGCCGCTACCGCGCTCGCGCACCGCTACAGGGCCGTAGAGCGACCGCAAGTCCATCGACATAGGACGCCCGTGAAGCGTTCGAAGCTACGAATCGGAGGCGCTTCCGTCCTCAAGAAGCTTGTAGACGTTGCTGCGCTGCATGCCGACTTCTTTGGAGATCGTCAAACGCGGGATCTTAGCGGCGTCAGCGTTGAGAACCGCTTGATTCCGTTCTTTACGCGCCTCGCGCTGCCGCGCGAGGAGACTGGTGATCTTCGCCTCGATCTCGGCTTGCTCCTCGCGAGCCTCCTGCAGGTCCTTCTTGATGCCTTCGAGCTTGGATCTGCAGGCGCGTAGCTGCAGGACCTCATCAGGAGTTTCGTCCGGCTGGCTCACGTGGACGCCACCACCTATCAGGCTCGCCGCGGCGAGCGAACCTCGTTGTCGCCACCTGTCTACCATGCATGTCTATCACTCCTTTCAACAGGACGCGTGGTTGGAGCCGACACCTGTAAAGGTGCGCGGCGCTGTACGCAGGATGCCCGTCTCCTCACTGATGAGGTGGGCTACGCGTTGTCTCGCCACTTGTGCCGGATCAGGTCGGTTGGCAGTCGCCCATCCAGGCACGTCGAGCGGCCAGGGCCAAGGCGGCCTTGCGCTGGCGCCAGTCGGGCATCCACAGGTTCATCTGGCGTTGCCAGGCTGGTCCGTGGGGCCGACCCTCCGGGCGGGTGGCGTGGGCGAGTTCGTGAAAGAAGTCGATCGAGGGGATGGGTTTCTACGCCTATTCTGTCGGCAGCAGTCGGTAAATTCCGAGGTCAAAGGCATGTCGATAGACTCATCTGTAGGGGCAACGTTCGTGCCCTAATTGACCCATCTCCGGATTAAACTTTGGTGCCCCGCGCTGGCATGCCAGCCCACACAATCTGATCCGGTGCTACGGCAGGATCTTCGTCTACGCCCCGCGATGCCACCTAGATCCAGAAACCTGAGAAGGAAGCGTGGTCGGCACCTGGATCCCAACCGCCTGCCGCCGGACCCCGATGAGCACCTGGACGAGCATGCCGAGCTCCTGGACGCCACCTTCCGCTGACTGCCGTCGAGGTAACCAGGACAGCGTGCAGAACCTCCGGATCTTTTCCAACCCGGACGCCTACTCAACAAAGCCCCGGCACACCGTCGGTGGTGCTCGCTAGCCTGCTCTCGTGAGCGACGACGAGAACGTGGGGGAACCCGCTGACGAGAGCGGGGAGGGCGGCGATGCGGAGGAGCACATCGAGCTCACACCCGAGCAGCAGGTGGCCCTGCGCAGAACGATGGAGAGCATCCAGCAGTCGCTGGTTCGCAAGGTTCGGCTCCCGAAGTCCACGTTGCCCGAGTCGACCCTCAAGAACATCGCTGCTATCTCGCGGATCGCTGAGGCGCAGCACGCCTTGGTGGCCCATGCGATCAAGCCCTTCCTCGATGCGCAGTCGGCCTGGCAGAAGCAGTTCGCCAGCATCAGCAGCGACATCTTCAAGAGCCATGCCCTGGCGCAGTCCAACCTGAACCTGGTCGCCTCCCAGCTGACCAGGAACATCGACTTCAGCGCCTTCGCGGCTGCGGGTCAGATCGCTGAGAAGTTCACCGCGCAGCAGGCGACCTGGTTGAAGAACATCGGTCCGGCGATCGCGGCGATGCGCGCCGCCGCCTTCTACCCGCCGAACCTGCGGAGTATCGGGGGGTTGAAGCTCGAGGAGGTCGAGCAGGTCGTCATGGTCGACGGCATCCCGCTCTACGGTCTGCCGCGCACTGCGATTGCCGAGGCGCTGATCCGGGCCGACGGGGCGAGTGGACGGCGGGAGATCCTGGGCCGCCGGTGGAAGAGCATCTCCGCCGACTGCCGCATGGCCATCGAGGGATGCGGTTACGAAGCTGTGTCCCCCTACATCCCTTTCGCCGTGGCTGGGCTAGATGCCCTGGATGCAGGGCACACGGAGGCTGCGCAGGCGCTCGCCGGCTCTCTTGTGGACGCCATCCTGAGCTCGTACTTCGGGAAGGACCGGTATAAGTACACGCCAGATAAGAACGGCAAGCGGACGAAGGACGCCTATGACGAGTTCAACGTCCGGCAGTTCATCGCGTTCGCTCCCATGTGGCAGGCGTACCAGAAGTTCTTCGTTACCGGGGGAGACAAGGTTCCGATGACCTTCAGCCGCAACGCCACGGCGCACACGGTGAGCCCGCGCCAGTTCAACCGGCGCAACGCGGTCCAGGGACTGATGGTCGCGTGCAGTCTGCTGTGCCGACTTGACGAGGAAGCCCGAGCACTCGAAGCGGGTAGGGAGGCGTAGCCGCGGATCGAGGATCAGAACGTTTCCTCGTCGGGCGGGCTCAAGATGCGGAGGAACGCCGCCTTGAGCGCGTAGACCTGACGTTTGGTGAGCCAAGGAGCTTTCGGCGCTTGTCTCGCAACCCAGCCTTCGTAAGTCTCTGCATCGATGTCCGCATAGTCGTTGAGGCGCTCTTCGGAGTTGCGAGCTGTGGCTCCCGCTATTGCCGAGCTCAAGGCGGAGGTCTCGGGGCACCACAGCTTTCGGTACGTGGGCTTCGACCCTCCTTGCTTGATCGCGTGGTGCCAAGGAGGCTGCTCGATGCTCGGAGTATGTCGGTTGTGGAACTTCGTGCACAGTTAACGAACCTGGCCGCCCAACTCCCTGTTTCCCCGCTCTCCGCGGCCCATCGCAGCGCCGAGGATGCTCGGGCGAGCATGGCGTCCGCCTAGAAGGGAAGCGATCATCCTTCGGCGCAGGCAGCGGTCACCGCAGCGTCTGCGGCTTCGGAATGCCTTGCCGGCATTATCGCAGCCTTGGAGCAAGCGGCCAAGGAGATCGCCGCCTATAACGAACGTCGTGAACCGTCGTGATGATCCAGGCCGGCACAGCGAGATCGCTCTCGACACGATTATTTGTGGCGTTGGTGGTGTTCCTGCTGACCGCTCGGCGTCCGGTCACGCTGACCTGGCGGTTCGCACACGACTCCACCTCTCCACCTGTGATTCACCTCGCCGGGTGGAGGCCGCCGAGCGCCGATCGCCGGATACCGGGTCCGGCTCGCCTTGGCGGCGGCTGGCCGAGAGGTGGCTGCCCGAACCCCTGCTGAGGTCGAGAGTGGACCCCGGCCGGATTGGTGTGCTCGCGCTCGCCCTGGCGTCCTTGGTGGTGCTGGTCTGCATCGTGGCCGGGGCATGGGCGGGTCGGCCCACGGCGGAACCGGCGCCGCCGCCGATCGTGCCGCCGCCTGCCCCGGTCACGGCGGCGGCGCCGCCGGAGCTCGTGGTCAGCGTCGTCGGCCGGGTTGTCCGCCCAGGCCTGGTCACCGTGCCGCCGGGTGCCCGGGTGGCCGACGCCGTCGCGTCCGCCGGCGGTCCGCTGCCGGACACGGATCTGACGGGCCTCAACCTGGCCCGTCGGCTTGCCGACGGCGAGCAGCTCTACGTCGCCGTGCCGGGAGCGCCGCAGCCCGGACAACCCGGCGGCGACGGAAAGGTCGATCTGAACATCGCGACGGAGGACGAACTCGATGAACTACCAGGCATCGGCGAGGTCACCGCCAAGCGGATCGTGCAGTGGCGGGCCGAACACGGCCGGTTCGACTCGGTGGAGCAGCTGAAGGAGGTCGGCGGCATCGGCGAAACCCGGTTCGACCGGCTGCGGGAGGTGGTGCGGGTGTGATCGCGAGACTCGACCTGCGCCTGGTGCCGGCCGCGCTCGGGGTCTGGGCCGTGACGTTGACCGGATTGCTGGCGGGCTGGGTTCCGGCCGCGGTCGTGGCGCTGCTCGCCCTGCTGGCCGCGCCGCTGGTGTGGAAGGCAGTGAGCGCCCGGCCGGTCGCCAGGGGCGCCCTCGTGGTCTTGCTGCTGGCGGGTGTTGCCGCCACTGGGATCGCGGTTCGCGTCCACGCGGTCGAGCACCATCCGGTGCGGCTGGCCGCCGGACACGCCGAGCGGGCGACGCTGCGAGTCACGTTGACGAGCGCACCAACGCCGTTGCGCGGTGCGTCCTTCGGAGCCCGTCGAGCGGCGGACAGGTCGCTGGTGCGCGCGGAGTTGCAGGCCGGTGAGTTGGCCGGGCGTCGGGTGCTGGCAGGCGGTGCGGTGGTGCTGTTGGTCCCGACCGCGCAGTGGCGGAACCTCATTGCCGGACAACAGGTGACGGCGACCGGCAAGGTCTCCCCGCCGCGTGCCGGCGAGCTCACGGTCGCAGCCTTCCAGGTGTTCGGCCCACCGGCCGACGTCGCGGCCGCGCCGGGCTGGCAGCGCGTCGCGGAGGACTTGCGGGATGGCCTGCGACGGGTCTCGGCCGACGTGCTCGGCCCGGCTGCCGCGGGGCTGCTGCCGGGGCTGGTGGTCGGCGACACGGGGCGGCTACCGCCGGAGGTGGAGCAGAACTTCGAAACCGCCGGGCTGTCCCACCTGACGGCGGTTTCGGGCAACGTCGATCGAGGAGGTGGGTTCTACGCCGATTCTGGTGCGACAGAATTCGGTAAATAAGAGCTCAAAGGCAGGTAGGTCGACCCATCTCTAGGGGCAACATTCGTGCTCTTCTTGACCGTTATTTACCCATCTCTGGGTTGAACTTTGGTGCTCCGCGCTGGCAAAACGAAGCCAACGGATTCACCTTCTGGTGGACCCGCTGTTCACGGTCGTCGGGACGGCGGGATTCGACCCTACGCCCCTTGACCCCCAGCGCGTGTAGGGCCGGAAACACCACTCACTACACAGTCCTCCCCGGGCGCGACCGGTCTGTCCTACTCGGACTTCGACACGATCGTCGGGTCGATCCGGACCACCCTGCTGGCCTTGCCTGAGCACACGCAAGTCCGGACCGGGCCCGGCGGCGCGCGGCGCATATAGGGCTCGAATCGTGTCCCTAGCACTCGATCATCTTCGCGCTTGCTCTTCCCGCAGTGCGCAGCAGGTGCTTGGGGAGGCCCTTGGCTAGGTGCTGTGACGAGACCGGCACACTATGAGCAGGGCTTACGTCTGGATTGATGTCTGCGTGAAGGGTTGTCGCAACGTGGTTGAGCAGGTGCGCTCGGTGGCTCATGAGGTGGAGCTGGCGGTTTCGGCGGCGATGGCCGCGGAACTTCCGGCCGAACTCACAGGCCAGGATCCGTTGGTGCGCCGATCCGATCACGCCGATTTCCAGTCCAACGTCGCGCTGGCGTTGGCCAAGCGAGCGGGCCAGAAGCCCCGCGATCTTGCCGAGGCGTTGCGGTCACACCTCGCAGCTGTGCCGTGGATCACTTCGGTGGAGCTGGCTGGCCCAGGGTTTCTCAATATCACTGTGTCGGATCAGGCCATTCAGTCTCGCCTGGAACAGCGCGCGGACCGGGAGAAACTCGGCATCCCCGAGAGTCGGCGAACCCAAATCGCTGTCGTGGACTACTCCGCGCCCAACATCGCCAAGGAGATGCACGTCGGCCACCTGCGGTCGACGCTGATCGGCGACGCGCTCGTTCGTGTTCTGGGGTTCCTCGGGGCCGAGGTGGTCCGCCAGAACCACGTCGGCGACTGGGGAACCCAGTTCGGAATGCTCATTCAGTACATCTTCGAGCACCCTGAGCTGAGCTGGCGAAACGCCGAGGTGGACCAAGCTGGCACCGAGGATGCGACGTCTGCGCTCGACACTCTCTACCGGGCTGCCCGCGCTGAGTTTGATGCGGATGAGGCTTTCAAGGCACGGGCTCAGCGACGCGTAGTCGCTCTGCAGTCCGGCGACGACAAGACGGTGGCCGCCTGGCGTGAGATCGTCAGTGAGTCCGAGATCGCCTTCCAGCGGATCTATGACCGTCTCGGTGTGCTGCTGAACCGCGACGACCTGGTTGGCGAGTCGTTCTACAACCCGCTGCTGGACGATGTCGTCGACGAACTTCAGCGCATGGGCATCGTGGAGGAGAGCGACGGTGCTTTGGTCGTGTTCTTCGACGACATTCTCGGGCCGACCGGCGACCGGGTTCCGCTGCTGGTTCGCAAGCGCGACGGCGGATATGGCTACGGCGCCACCGATCTCGCGACTATCCGGTACCGCTTGCAGGAGCTGAAGGTCACCCGCCTGCTCTATGTCGTCGATGCCCGTCAAGCACAGCACTTTGACATGATCTTCCGGGTCGCGCGCCGCGCCGGATGGCTCACCGACGAGGAAGCCGTCCATGTGCAGTTCGGAACGGTGCTGGGCAGCGACGGCAAGCCGTTCAAGACCCGTGCCGGCGGCACCGTCAAGCTCGCTGACCTCCTCGACGACGCATTGCGGCGCGCCAGGGAGATCGTCGCCGAGAAGGATCCCGAGCTCGACGCGACAGCGCTGGAGGACATCGCGCAGGTCGCGAGCGTCGGTGCGGTCAAGTACGCCGAGCTGTCGACGGTCAGGACGAAGGATTACGCCTTCGACGTCGATCGCATGGTGTCGTTCAACGGTGCGACCGGCGTGTACTTGCAGTACATGCACACGCGCATCAAGTCGATCCAGCGCAAGGCGGCCGAAGCCGGGATCACCGAGGCCCGGTTCGACACCGGGTTGGCTCTGCAGCCGCAGGAGCGGGCTCTTGGGCTGCTTCTCGATGAATTCGACGCCACGCTGGATCTGGTGGCCGACACTCTTGAGCCGCACCGGCTCGCCGGGTATCTGTACAGCGTCGCTCGTGCGTTTTCCGAGTTCTATGAGGCATGCGCGGTGCTCAAAGCTGACAGCGAGGCCGTTCGTGCCAACCGGTTGGCACTGTGCGGGCTGGCCGCGCGGACGCTTGCTCAGGGCCTGAGCCTTCTCGGGATTTCAGCCCCCGAACGGATGTAGTTCCGGTCACATTCGGCCTAGTTCTTCACTCGTTTGGCCGTGTTGATCACACGGTTACGCTGGCTGTGTCGGCGGGCGAACGGTGGGGAGCTGTGCGGCGTGAAGGCAGGGCGCAAGCAGTTGCTTTCGGCCGTGGCCGAACAGGTCCTCCAGCATCGCGCCGAGCTGCTGGACGCGCTCGTGGGTGTGGAGACCTACCGCACTGCGTGCACTGAGCTGGACTGGACGCTCACCGCCCTTGAAGCCGCTGAGCATCGTGTTGCATGGCTCGATGAGCGCGATCCTATCGGCACGGTGTACGCCTCGGTCCCAGCGACGATGCCGGTATATTCCTTCGTTCTGTTCGCGTTGTCTCCGGCCGCGGTCGGTAACCGGGTCATCGCGCGGGCGGCGTCTGCGAGTCGCCCCTGCGCACGGCTGGTGAACGAGCTCGCCGCCAAGGCTGGTGCCGCGGTGGAGATGACGGATGCGCCGTGGGAGGACTTCGCCGCAGGGGCGTGCGCCGAGGCTGATGGTGTCGTCTTCGCCGGCAGCGCCAGCCACATCCGGGCCTTCGACGAACGTCTACCCGCGGACACGCACTTCATCGGGCAGGGCCCAGGCGTGTCCGCCGCGATCGTCACCGAGGACGCCGATGTCGAGCTGGCAGCACGGACGATCAACGCCACCCGTCTGTTCAACAGCTCGCAAGACTGCTTGGCCACGGAACGCGTCTACATCGCTGACCAGGTCTATGACGCGTTCGTGGACTCTCTTCTCGCGCACGCTGAGACAGTCGTCCTGGGGGACAACGCGAATCCCGGAACCGAGCTCGGGCCTCTGCTGATTCCTGACGCCGCACCTGCCTGGTACGACCGGCTCCCGGAGCTGGGGCGCGTGCTCAGGAAAGGAACAGCCCCAGACGACAGGCTCTATGACCTGGCCATTGTGGAGACCACCTGGGACTCGCCGGTCGTACTTGAAGAAACGTTCTGCCCGCTGCTGCCCCTCGTCCGTTACGAGGGCAGGCGCGAGTTGCACAGATGCTCGCCGCCGGCGACTTCGCGCTCGCAGCGACCATCTTCGGTGACGCGAGGACGACCGGAACCGCCGACTTCGCCCATGTCGCCGTCAACCAGTCGATCTATAACTTCGAAGACGCCTGGGCACCCTTCGGATTCCGTGATGGTGACCAGCTTATGCAGCTGGTGAGAGTTGGCGGCGGCCTCGGCGCGCCGGCGCTTGATCTTGGTCCCGTGATGGTGACCAGCCTATGCAGCTGGTGAGAGCCTGGCTCGGGCGATGGTCAAGCGTGATGTCAACGGCCCGTGATGGCGACCAGCATATGCAGCTGGTGAGAGGCTCTACGGCGGGCCCACGCTGCTCGAATGGTTTCTCCCGTGATGGTGACCAGCTCGCGGAGCCGGTGAGGGGTACTGCACAGGGCCGAACGCCAGCTGTTCGACACCCTGTGATGGTGACCAGCTTGTGGAGCTAGTGAGAGGTGACCACGCGATTACCAAGTGCGTTGTCTCTGGAGGCCCGTGATGATGACCAGCTTATGGAGCTGGTGAGAGTGGCGACGTGGTGGACTTCCCGCAACCTAGCCGCTGGAAACCGTGATGGTGACCAACTTGGAGCTGGTGAGAGCACACTGCAAGCTTGTCATGTGGTGGGGAGTGGGGTGAGTGGTCCGTCAGAGTGGCCGGTGTTGCGGCGGTGTGCGGCGTAGATGGCGAAGATCCCGAGGGTGCGGTGTGTGGTGGTGAGGGGCAGGTGGAGCTGAGTGCCGTGGTCGCGCGCGTTGTGGGTGGTGATCGGGTGTTCGAGGAGGGTGTGCGTGGCGTGGGTGTCAAGTGGTGGTGTCCATAGTGGCCAGATTAGGAGGGGGCGTTTACCGGGGTGGCGCCATGCAGTAGCGGTGAGTCGTTGGTGGTGGTCGGTGGCGAGGCGGTAGGCGGGGAGTCCTGCGATGGCGAGCCAGGTGGCGCCGGGGATGGCGCGTTCTCCTGGTTGGCCGGTGGGTTCGTCTGCTGCGCCGATGATGGCGGCGTGGTCGAAGGATTCGGCGGTGGTGTCGGGGTGACGTTGCCAGCGGGTGAGGGCGTCGCGGAGGTGTTCGGGGTGCGCTCGGATGGTGGTGGCTTGGTTGCGGAGCATGGTGTGGAAGGTTTGTTTGCCGGTGGGGGCGACCATGGGGGTGCGGCGTACGCGGCCTTGGGGGTTGATAGCGAGGTCGGTGACGAGTGCGCCGAGTATGTCGCGTGCGGTGTGGTGGTCGGTGAACAGGTGTGGGTACTGCTCCGGAGTGCACACCAGGGGATCGGGTGCGGCGCCGGGTGGTGGGAATCCTGGCGGGTAGCTGGGTAGAAGCTGGTCGTCGGGAAGGTTGTCGACGAGGTTGATCAGCCAGTCGGCGATTCCGTCGACGTCGTTCCACTGCCGGGTGTGGAGCTGAGCTGTGTGGGTGGCGGGGTCCCAGGACAGACGTACGTCGGTGCTGTCGGCGTGGTGGGTGGCGAGGTGGTGCAGGCCGAGGGCGGCGAGGAAGCCCAGCGGGATGCGGCCGGATAGCGCGGGTAGGGGGATGGTGTTCATCGGCAGGTCTCCTCGGGGTGGTATTCGCCGGCGGAGCAGGCGATGTCGGCCAGGCGAACGATCGTTTCGAGCAGGGCCAGGCCCCAGGGCCCATAGCGGGTGTTGAGCCGGGCGAATCGTGCGGGGCTGGCCCAGTCGATGGTGGTGAACCCGTGGGTGTCCACTGTGGTGCCGTCGGTGAGCGTGATGGTCTGGGGCGGGGCGGGGTCGTGGACCGGCGGGTAGAGCGGTCGGTTGTGGCCGTGGTGGGCGCCGATGAGGTGCACGACCAGCTCACGGTCCAGCTCCTCGTCGCGGCCGGTGAGCAGGTGCTGGGCGAGGTGGGCCGAGAGTGCCTCGTGCCGGCCGTTGAGGGGGTAGCCGCTGGCGCGGCGGGCGGCGCGGAACGCGGCACGGTCGGCGGGATCGAGCCCGGACTTGGCGCGAGCTGTCTCGGTGGCCAGGGCTGCGTTGGCGGCGGCGTGGTCGCCGCCGTGGAATTCGGCCTGCAGCCGCAGGTCCAGCTTCCCTAGGTCATGCCAGCGCGCGGCGAGGCCGATCTCGGTGGCGAGATCGTCGAGCCCGAGAGCCTTGGCGATCCGGGTGGCGAGGTCGGCGACCTCGTCCTGGTGCGTGTCCAGCTGGACTGCGGTCGCCGACTGGGAGCTGGCATTGTCCCCGGCCCGCAGCGCGGTGCGGTGGGTCACCGCGAGTACCAGACTGGTGTCGGTGGTCGGGTTGGTGATGTCGACCAGCCGTGTGGGGAGCTCCGCCAAGGTGGGGTCTGCGTCCCGGAGGCGATTCCACCATCGTTCGAGAAGACCGGTCAGAGCACCGTCTTCGTCGCTCTCGGCTGGCAGGGTGTCGGGGAGGATGAGGTCGTCCGGGTCGAAGGTGTCGAGGAAGTCCTTGAGCAGCACCGAGGTCTCGGCTTCGGTGTCGGCATCGAGCACCTTCGCGACGGCGGTGGGCAGCGTGCGGGGATGCAGGCGCACGAACGGGCTCCGGCGTCCGGAGGCGAGGTCGGCGACATCAAGGACCGCCTCGGTGGAGGTGGGGTTCCAGCCGTAGTCGTCGAGCCCGCCGTAGGTGTCGGGGACGGCGATGACATCCCCCGGAGCAAGCTCGTCCGGACCGGCCAGCGTGGGTTCGGCGGCGAGGCGAACGACCCGTCGCCCCCGCCCGGCCCGGTCCTCATCGCCAGCGGTGTCGGCGGTGTCGACGTCGGCCAGTGCTGCGGGCTCGGGCTGGTGACGAAGCCACGCGCGGACGGCGGGCAGGGGGATTTCGACGATCTCGTGGGGCCGGGGCGCGAGTCGTTCCACACTGGCCTGCACCGCACGGAGCAGTTCGCCGGTGGATTGGGTGTGGGGAAGGTCTGCGCGCCAGAGCACCCCGACCGGACTGTCCTGAGTGGATATTCCGTGGAGGAAGGGGCCGATGGGGGCGTCGGGGATCGGGATGGGCGCGGTGCGGACCCAGCCATTCACATGCTGGGGTACCACCGTCGGAGTCCGAGGGGCCGGGCGCCGTGCTTGCGGCGGCGGTGGGGGCATCTCCCGCAATGCTCGGGGCGAGACGTTGATCCCGTCGATGCTGTCCAGCGCGGCCTCGGCGGTGCGTGGGGTGACCGTGGTGGCCTGCTGCAGGCTGGTGAGCCAGGTCCAGGTGTGCTGCTGGGCGTCTCCGTAGACGACGGCGGGTTGGCTGGTCTGTGGTTGCACCACGATCGCCTGGCAGTCGTGCTCGGCGCGGCCGACGCGGTTGAGTCGCCCGAGCCGCTGCACCAGCGCGGGATAATCCGCCGCTTCGGTCACCAGGAAATCGGCATCGATATTGGCCCCCACCTCCAAGGTCTGGGTCGCGATGATCACCCTGGTCGGCTGGGCTTGGGCGTGGTGGCGCCATCCGACGCGCATGTGGGGGAGCCAGTGGTGCAGCAACCATTGCCGGTCCCAGGGGCGGCTGCGGCCGGTGAGCAGCATGACCTGGACCTCGGGGGTGTGCCGCAGACGGGTGAACAGCTCGCGGGCACGGGCCACGGTGTTGGCCATGACCAGCACCATCCCGCCTGGGTGGTGCTGGATCCCGTGGTGGGCGTAGGTGGCCATCACCTCGGTGGTGTGCTTGGCCGCGCAGGTCACGGGACTGAGCCGTTTCCCGGCAGTGAGACGGCGAGCTGCCTCCTCGTTGTCGAGGTGTGCTGCGAGGTCGAAGGGCATCTGGTCTACGCCGGCCCGGGTTGTGGCCGAGAGCTGCACGACCCTGGGGAACTCCGCCACACGCTGCTCAGGTTGGTCGAACTCCCGGAGTGCGTGCAGGGTCTGCAGGAACGGTTCGGCCAGGTGTGCTTCGTCGAGGAACAGCAGCGAGTCGGTGCCCACCAGGGCGGCGTCGATCGGCGCCAGCTGCGGAGAGGTGCCGTAGCCGCGGAACAGCATCCGGGAACCGATCTGATCGATCGTGCCGACGACCACGCTGACCTGATCGGGCCGGGCGACCCACCGCCATTCCCAGCTGACCCCGCCCCGCATCCGCGTCACATTCACCGGCTCGGCCCCGAGCGCGGTGCCGCGGGCGGCGAGCTTGGCGGAGAGATCGGCGACCACACCACTACTCGCCTCACGCAAGGCCGTGGCGAGCGTCTGGGCGTGGTCGTGGGCTTCGTCGACGATGATGCGCCGGTCCACCACGAAGAACACCCGCCGCGGCCCGCCGTAGGCGGCCATGTAGACCGCCACGTCGATCATCGTGGTTTTCCCGAGCCCGGTCGGCACATCCACCGCCGACGGCCATTGCCCACCGGTCAGCAGCCGGTCGACGATCTGTTCCTGCCAGGGAAACAGCGTGTGGCCGTGCACCGCGTGAACGAACTTGGCGAACTCGTCCACGCTCGGTTCGGTCCGGTCGGTCACGACGGCTGCTCTCCTTCCGTCAGCGGCGCGCAAAGCCCCATCCCGACATGGCGTTGCGTTCCGAGCACCAGCGGCCCGGTCACAGGAACCGGGAACTCCAGGCGTGCGTGGGTGAACGGCCGCCGGTCCTCCGGCCGTGCCAGGTTCCGCCGGCTCATCCGAGCACCACCCGGGATCAGCGGGCTGCGGGAAGTCAGGATCGAGCAAGGTTCGGGCAGTCCGAGCAGGGCGCAGTGACGTGCGATCTCGTCCTCCTCGTTGCCGCGGCCGGAGAACCGGTCCAGCACCAACGGCGTCACCGTCGCCCACAGAGACGCCGGACGATCCCACCACCCCGGCCGCAACCTGGGACTACGCACCAGGCTCAGGTCCGCTGGGGACAGTGCCACGCTGATCCCGCCGAGCGAGACATGGATCGGCCGCTGCTCGGCCCGCAACGCCGCCGCGACCACCGCCTGCAGTTCCCTGTTGTGGCGGGGAAACAGCACCGCCGCGCCGAGAACATGACCGCGGGCACGCGGGTGGCCGGTATCCAGCAGCGGCACATACGCCAGGTGCGGTCGGCCGTTGGCACCGTGCCCGCTGACCTCCGGCGGCAACGGATCCGGAACCCGGGCCATCACCACCGACCGCATCCCGGCCACCAGCGCTCCCGCATGCAGCCCATCCACCCCTACCCCCGGTGGTGCGGTGAATACCATCATCGGCCCATGCCCGGACTCCACCGGCACCACCGTGTCCTGGGGTTCTTCGACGTCGACCGGCCGGTAGTGCCGCCAGCCGGAAGCGTCCCAGGCTTCCCAGGCCCACTGCCCGGACTCGTAGCGACGCTCCAGCTCGTCGGTCAGCCCGGGAAACGGCACGCGCAGCGGATGCGGGCCGGGTTCGCCGGGTTCGGTGGGGGCGAACCGCACCCACCCGTCCCGCAGCTCGATCTGCTCGGGCACCGAACACAGCACCGGGCTGCTCGACCGGCCCCAATACGGCACCCGCCGCGCCAGATCAGCCAAACCACGGCGCAGCTCAACGTCAGCGTCAATGTCGGGCCACACGAACGCGAAACCCGATTGCGGGACGAACGCCGAGGTCCGCCGGCGCTGCTGATGCACCCGCCCCGGATGCGTCTGACTCCCGCCACCGATGGTGACCTTGCCGGTGACCACGAACTGCGAATGCTCCCGCTGCCCCGCATGCGTCAGCGGCGCCCATACCTGCGGCGGGGGAAGGGTTTCCAGCCACCGCAACACCTGGTCGTGCAGGTTGGTGCAGCTGCTCGCCCGCAACGCGGCATGCAACCGGCCCGGATGAGGCGGCCACTCCACCCGCCCACGGTCCTCGACATCACCGGCCTCATACCGGCCCTCGGGCAGGACGACCTCGACCGCCAGACTCATGCCTGCTCCGGCTCGGCCGCCAGGTAGGCGTGGTTGAGCGCCTTGGCCAGGTTCTTCGGCCCCGGCACCAACCGCACGACCTCCTCCGACATCACCAACCCCGCCTCCGCGGCCTGCTGGCGGGCATACCCGAACAACGCCACCGCCTCCGCAGCCGTCACACTCACCGGTTCCAAGTCGCCGCCACGCCGCTGCCACGCGATCTGCTCCGAGGTCGTGACCAGGTCACAGCCCGACCGCAGCCACAACCCCGCGGGCTCGAACGTCAACCGGTCCAGCACCAACGCCAACGCCGCCAACGCCACCCGCGCCGCGTGCGCCGCCTCAGCCGAAGCATCGCCGAAACGCAGCCGAGCCAGGCCCGCCATCGACAACGACGCCACCCGCCGGATCTCGGCCACCGTCGCCCCACCATGCGCCGCACCCGGCGCGATGTTGCCGTGCCCCACCGCCGATGGCTTCGCCCCCTTGGCCTTGCCGCCGACGACGTACTCCCAACCGCCGGAACCGTCCGTGGCCTGCTCCGGGTTCGTCACCACCCCGGCGGTGGTGATGTTGTGCGGATCCAACCGGCCCGCCGCCCGCACCCCGAATTCCGGCCGCGTGCCGAAAATTTCGCTGCGGTACACCCGCGGAAACCGCGCTGGCCGCGCCCCCTTGCGATGCGTGTCCCACGCCCCGAGTAACACGCTCAGCGGCTCGCGCTCGAACAACACCTGCGCGTCGTCCTCGGTCACCGCACGCAGGCGCCGCCCGAGTTCGGTCTTGTCGAACACCACCCCGTCCAGCAGGGAATCCCGGAAGTAGGCATCGGCATACCGGTGCGGCGCAGTGAAACTGCTGATCCGCACCACCTGACCGGTAGGAAGTTCGTGCTCCACCAACAGATACGGCAGCCCTAGACGCTGCTCCCGCACCGCCCGCTCCGCGGCCTCCTCCAACCGATTCGACTGTGACTGCACCGAATCCAGCAACACCGTGGGAACCTCGGCCCCGTCGACCAACCGCGGCTCGACCACATACGGCAGCTGACGCTCGTCCCGCGCCACCGCGTCTACGGGATAGGTCGGAGGGAACACCCGAGCATCCCGGCCACCCGACGGCTCAAACCGGCCATGCACCACCAGCGCCGCATCATCCCCCTGCAGCGTCACCGCCTTCGACAACCGCTCGTACCACTCCACCCCAGAGCCCATCCCTTCTGATCCCAGATCTCGAACCGGCTTGACCGATAAACCCGATCGATGCGGGCCCAGGCCACCAGACACCACCGACAACACCGACCATTCAACTCTTGAATCGAGGGAAGATTCACCCGAATAGATCAGTCGCGGGCGTCAAATGGTCGTTTCCGTAGCATCATCGCGCCCATGTGCGGGGACGTCGACGACCACGATGGTGGAGACGAATCCAGCGTGATCAGATATTCGCGGTTCGTGCCCGAACGATCGCGGCGCTACTGCCGTGAGTAGGTTGCGAGCATGATCGTGATCCTGCGAGCGCTTCAGTTCCAGCACCCGTAGGCGTCACCGCTCGCAACCTGTTACCGCACGTCATGAACCCGCACTTCTGCAATCGACCTTTGAGACCAGCAAAAGAACGATCTTCAACAACCACCGCTCGCGACGATCTCTGAAACCCCAGGTCACAGGTATTGTGAAACAACAGGCCTCTCACCAGCTCCACAAGCTGGTCACCATCACGGGCTGCTGGACATGCGCGACCCGGCGCACACCGGGAACCTCTCACCAGCTCCACGAGCTGGTCACCATCACGGGATCACCCGCGCCCAGCTGGCGCTATGCGCGGTGCCGCCTCTCACCAGCTCCACGAGCTGGTCACCATCACGGGTACATCTGCTTGGGTGTGCAGCGCCCGGACGCCACGACTCCCACCAGCTACCAGCTACGTGAGCTGGTCACCATCACGGGGGCATTCAGCGCGCCGACGCCGACGGCGAATTCCCCCTCTCACCGGCTCCACGAGCTGGTCACCATCACGGGCACCAGTAGGTGAGCATCGACGCCAAGATCAGAACCCGTCACCAGCTCCGCGAGTTGGTCGCCATCTTGGGGAAGTGCCCCAGCAAAACGTGGCGGTTCCGCAGCAAGGTGTTCCACGTACAGAATGCGGGGTCCTTGTCAGTCGGTATGGCGGTCTTCGAGCCGTACGGGGCCGGATCCGCCGAGGACTCTGGCCCGGAGGTCGCTGAAGGTGAGGAAGGCGACGGTTCGGGCGACAATGCGCCTGCGATGGCGTGCGGGCTGGAACTCGGAGATTCACGGGCCGATCAGCGTCATCTCTGCGCCCATGCCGATACCGGATAGGGCTCGCCCCGCGAACAGCTCGGCTGTGACTGCGCCGCTGGTCAGAAGCCGCGACCTCTCGATGGCAGGGCGTCGTCGCGGCTGTCGGCGCCCAGCGGCGACTGCCGAGGCTGCGGACTTCATATCGCACGCCCTGGATGGCGCCGCGGCGTTCGTACGGCTCACCATGCTCTCTAGTCCACGCCACTCCACGGTCGCTGTAGAGCGTGATCATCGCATGACGGGGCGCCTCGAGCCGGGTGTGCGGGATGTAGAGGAAATCCGTGGCTCCCAGGGCGTGGACCACGCGCTCGGTTCGTGCAGGCGTGCCGCCCTCGGTGAGCCGGAGCCGGTAGGTCCGGCCGAGAAGATCGAACTCCTCGCCATCGACGAATTCCTTGATCGCGAAATCTGGGGCGAGCTGCCGAGCTTCGGGTATGTTCCTCGCGAGCCAGCTCTGGTAGCGGCGGACGAAATCCGCGACTTGTTCCGGGGTGGCGTGCGGCGGCACCAGCACCCTTACTGGTTCGCCCGGCTTGAGTTCGAGCCCGAGAGTGCTACGGCGGGGCCGGATCTCGACATGAAGGTCCCAGTCTTTCGTAAGGTCGACGCTAGCCACCGCCTGCTCGATGTGGGCAGCCCACTCGAAGTGTTCGGTCATCGGATGCCTTCCTGATGGGTGATGTGGTCGGCTGCGGCTATAGGAGTGGCAACGCCGGCCCGAAACAGGTCAGTAACGCCGGTCGATGTGGCGGAGGTGATCGGGCTGGGAACGCCGTAGACGCGACGGCCCAGCGCCGCGGCGGTATAGGCAACGGCCACAGCACCGCTGCGGAGGCCGGCCTCTACGACGACGGTCGCCACCCCGAGGGCTGCCAGCAGCCGGCCCCGGGCTGCGAACCGGGGCCGAGTGGGCCTCGTACCGAAGGGGTACTCGCTGATCAGCAGTCCGTTGTGCGCGACCGAATCCAGCAACCGGGCATGTCCCAGGGGGTAGGTGACGTCGACGCCGCAGGCCAGGACCGCGATCGGAGGTGTGGGGCCGAGCAGTGCGCCGCAGTGGGCGTGGCCGTCGATGCCGTAGGCACCGCTGGCCAGGACGGTGACACCTGACCGGGACAGATCCATGCCAAGGGTCTTGGCGACGTGTTCGCCGTAGCCGGTGGCCGCGCGGCTGCCTACCACGGACACGGCCGCACGTGTGCTTTCAGCCAGGCCGGCGTTGCCACGAACCCAGAGACCTAGGGGAGCGCCGAGGCCGTGTTCCGACAGGCTGTGGAACGCACCGTGCGGCCAGCCGGGATCGTCCGGAGTCAGCAGCCGGAATCGGCCGGCATCGATCGCCGCCAGGTCGTCATCGATACGGGACTGCGGGTTGCAGATCTCCTGCAGGACCGCCTGCGGTGCAGCCCCGGACCGAATGCGTTTGACCGCTTCCACCGGTCCGTGTGCGACGACGAACGCGCCGACAGCTGGAGCGGGCGGTTCGGTGGCGCGCAGGAGAAACGCACGAGCGGCAAGAAGGTCGGTGATGGTCATGGGCGGCGCTCCTTGTCACGAAGCGAATAGGGACGGAACAGGCCGCGCCGATGGGAAACCCGTGTCGGCAGAGCCCATGTACGGGGGAAGGAAGGAGCGGCGCAGGATCCGCCTTACTCGGTGCGGTCGTGCAGCGGGATCGGCAACGAGTGGCCGACCAGCTCGGCCCACCGGGAATCACTGGAGTGCAGGAAGGCACCGGACGCCATGAACCACTGGCCCGGTGAGTCCGCCGGGCGCGCGATATGCCTGCCCTACTCGGACCGCAGCGACACCGCCGGAGCATCCTGGCGTGGCTCGGTGAGGCGTGCGAAGTCGGGAACATCGTCGCCGTCGATTTCGACGATCACGACCCCGCGGACTCGTGAGGCCAACCCTCCGTTGGAACAAGACCCATACGGTCCTGTGAGGATGTTGACAGGAAATCCCTTCCTTGTCGCGGGAATAGCGATGCTTTCGTCACCGATACCCGGAATCTGGTCCAGAGAAGTGATACCCCACGGCGTGTCCACCCAGGACTGGAGCGTCTCGTACATCTAGTACTCGATTCCTGCGATACGTATGGCCCGCGTGGCTGCGTCGGGAAGTCGTCTCAGGGCTTCGTTGCGCAAGTGGTGAGACCACGCCCTGGCCGGGCTTTTGTCCCATCCTCGGCTTTCGCTCGCTTGGTAGTCGTAGCAGTCGACTAGCTTGAATATGGCGACCAAATGGAACAGGAACTACGCGGTCTGAACGGTGTAGTCGGAGGGCATACTGCCGTTGACGAATCCGGGACAGCGGTAGTGCTGGTCTAGCAGCATCCGGCCCGTGGCGTTCGCGTCGGCAACATCGATCATGCCGAGCCGGATTCCCGCATGGACGAGTCCGTCGATGTGTGCCTTGTCCAACACGAACATGGCCATATGAATCCTTTCATAGAAGGAAATTCGACGACGAGAGCGAGCGCTCGACCGAGCGGCCGGACGCGCTCGGCCGATGATGTTCTGGTGTAACGGTTAGAGCCGCGTTGCCGTCACACCAGCCCTGGGGAGCCGGTGCTATCGGCACCGTAGAACGCGTGCAGCCATGCTTCGGTGATGGTGGATGTGTCGGCGGCGGTCGGGTGGCGAGTGTCCGGGCCGCGGGCAAGGATTTGCTGCAGAGTCAGCAGCTCTGGTACTGGCGGGCAAGCCAGTGGTCGCTGCGTCGCCGGGCCACGACGGGCCGCTCGCCGCGGACGGTGAACAGGGCGACGAAGCCACCGTCGTTTTCGTCGATTACGCCTACGTCGTATGTCAATGCACAGTTGGTACACAAGACCAGATGGACGGCGTGCACGAAATCGCCGCTGAACCGCGAGATCCGGCCGCAGCACGGCACGATCACGTCGAGCTGGCCGACGGATGTGACGGAGGTGTAGCGGTACGCCTGTGCGCCGGGTACGAGTCGGTTGAGGTCGACGGCGTCGGTGACTCTGTAGTTGACGACCTGATCGTCGTTGTGGGGGAATAGCATGGTGACACTCTTCTCACGCGGTTTGGGGAGCACTTCGAGGAATCAGATGTCCAGCGCCTGAGGTATTGACAAAGCCAGCCGTCGTCCGGCGAACGCGCCGCCAACGGTGAGGCTAGGAAGACCGGTGCCTGACTGGACCCGTCCGGAACCTCAGCTTCGTGTGTGGTGGTCAAACATGGAAGCCAGCGAACCGCCACGACCGTCCACCGGCTGCGCCGGGTGGAGGTCGTGGCGCTCGAAGATGGGACAAGCAACGCTGCGACTGTCAGCGCGTGATGAAGTGAGCGTTGACGGTCGCTTCGGCTCGGGTGGGGTTTGCGGCGTCGACGACTTCGGCGAATCGGGTCCACTGGCCCCAGTCTCCGGATCTGGTCCGTGTTGAAACCTCCCTTGGGCGGCCGTCAAAGACGGCCGAAATGAGCACGGCTTTCGTGGTCTGGTTACGTAGACCGGTGACGGTGTACTTCGGCATCGTTCCCTCCAGGGTATTGTCGTGTGGCGTGGAATCAGCGGGTTGCTGTCACACCTCTCCGTCCAGGGATGCCAGCATTGGCAGGAAATACGGGCGCCTCCTGCAGCACCGAGCTCCCGAGATTTGGGCGACATCTCGGTTGCTAGCTGGTTCCGGGCTAGCACCTAGACACTGGGCGCTCATATTTCGCCGGCTGCTTCGTCTGCGTGTCGCTCCGCCCCCTTCTCGATGATCTCTTCGAAGTTGATGCCGAATGCGTCGCAGAAGTGCCATAGATCGGCCACCAGATCCTCAACCACGGTCTCGAGCGGTTGGTCATCCGACCCATGCACCTGCTCAATTCGGGCTGCTAGTGCGTGCGCTGCCCACTGCGCACGCAGCGTGTTGTCGTGCTGCACGTTCTTGGGGTCGTCGGGCCGCAGTCGCGGGTGCAAGTCGGTTGGCCGCGCAAGAATCGCCTTCACCGCAGATATCGGCGCGCCGTCGACCGGTTCGTCGGCCCACGCCAGCAGCGAACGATCTTCAGACCCCACCACGGACGCCTCCCAGCTCGATCGTTTCTTCTGTCCATTGGCCGAGCGTGATCGCGGCCGAGGGCGGCAGCTCACGCATCGCGTCCTGCATCTTCCGTCGATAGCTGTCCGCGTCGTGGCGTAGCAGCTGGTCATCCGGGGTAACCTGGATATCCCTGCGCGGAATGACCTCGATTCCGTTGACAAAGAAGGACTGGACCGGCTGTCCATCCTGGGCGTAGGCGCTGATCCTGATCAGCTCATCCATTGCGGCCACCTCCTGTGCTCGATACGGATCCAGTCAAATTCATTGCTACTCAATGTGATTTCTCCGATGAGATACGGTTTCTTGCCTAGTGCGGTGTGTTGGATGCTGCGTTGCTACACGCGGCTCGGTGTCCTCACCGACCTGCCAAAAGGCGATCCCCGGGGCCACACCGCCACAAGCGGGTGGGCCGGCGCGGCGAAAGATTGCGAGCCAGTGGTGTGCAGATCTTCAGGCGGAGCCAGCGAAACTGGACGACGCAAGCGGGTTGAGGGTGTGACGCGTCGGTGCAGGTCATGTTCATCCACGAACGCAGTGGATGTGACGAGGGCTGGGATGTCGTAGAGGTGTCGTCGCTCTAGGTGGTGGCGGTGTGGTCAACTCAGCGAGGCGGGACGCTGCATCAGAAGAGCCCGAAAAGCCGCCAGGTGATCGGCTTGATCCGTAGGGGCCGCTTGTCGGCGTAGGACGCCATGAGGTGGCCGTGATTGGTGACGACCTGGTACGCGGTTAGCCATACGGCGAACCACGGCTCGGCTCGTGCGCCATGGCGCGCCGTTGCGTCCGGTGCCGGCATCATGGTCGAGTCGAGCTGCGGCAGGGTTGCCCGGTAGTGAGTGAGACGTCCACCGACCATTGGACAAGCCGTGACGGTGTATGCGGCGCACTGGGGATGCAGAGCCGGTTCGTTGGTGCACTGGCGCGGCAGATCGGACAGTCGCATCAGCAGTACGAGGCGGTCGCCTAGCTGTTGGCCACACACTCCGCACCATCCGCGCCGAAGGGCATCTCTCATGCGAGTCCGGTCTACGAACCCGAAGAGGTATCGGCCGTCTGCGGTACGAGGGGTGATCCACGGGACTACCAAGCCGCCGACGGTCGGTAGATGTGCTAGCCACGCCGGGATCGGAGGTACGGTTGTGTCGGTCATTGTTGTGTTCCTGTGCAGAGCTTCACTTTCGTGTGCTTCCTTGTCGAAGGGGCCGAACACGGAAAGCCTTGGCCCCAGAAGCTTCTCGGTCGGTGCAGTGGGATCGACAGTCAGCGGCCTAGTAACTCCGATGCCACGGGGATCACTAGTGCGCAGGAAAGCGATCAAGGCCGGATGCCAGGCCACCAGCTGCCGAGGAACCTTCATGCCTTGCGGATTCATATGTTCGGGAAGTGCTCGCCGGGCGCCGCGCTGATCTGTCGGAGTGCCGTCCGGCAGGCCTGGAGTTGGTGGTGGCGATCGTCCTGGGCGCGTTCCGTTGGCGGCTTCACAGCGACGACGTCGGCAACACTGTCTATGGGATCGCCGAGTTTCACAGTTCCGCAGGGCAGGCCGTGACCACCCATTGCCCACCGTGACGAACCTTCTTGACCGGGCTCGCCATGGCGAGCCCTTCCCGGAGCCCTTGCTGCGGTCGATGTCCGTGTTGACGATGCCCTCGCCAGCTAGTCGTAGATTTCTCCGGGTACTCCCGCTGTCAGCGGTTGGTCCTTGATCGTCGACACCGTCAGGTTGAACACTCGGTCGTAGTAGTCGTGCTCGAATCCGTCCGGCCAGCGCACCGAGACCTCGCCGTGCCGTTGTACTCCGTGCCTCGCGCGACACGGACGAAGATCGCAGTCTCCCCGCGGAAACTCGTCACCTGGTCGCTGGCCTGGATCTCCCTGCCGTCCGCGTCAGTCACTCGGTACGTCGCGTCTGCCATGTCGGTCATTCCTTTCGGTTTTCGCGGAGCCAAGAAAACCGGACACGCCCCAGCGAGCGGATGTATTGCTGGCAGCTTGGGGCAACGAGTGCTCATGCCGTGTCATTCGGGTAGATCCCGAGGACCACGCCGCTGATCGCTTCCAGGTGCACTCCGAGGGGCACGGTCCGTTCGGCGTGCTGGCGTTCGGTGAACAGCCACGGCCAGTTATAGGGGGCATCGACATCCTCCCAGTCGATCGACCAGGAGCCTGGCGAGCTGACCTCTCCATGCGTGTAGTCCCGGAGGGTCGGTCCGTCCTCCGGCATGCTCGACCGCCAAGCCTTCTTGACTTCGGCCAGCACCGCCTCCGCCAAGCGACGCGTCACCGGCCCCGGCCGCCGTACCTTGACCATTCCTCGGTCGGAACGCCGGAAGGTACGCACCTCACCGTCTGCACACTGAACCTCAAAGACCCGCCGACCCTGGTCGTCGGCCGATGTCGCGGCGTTGAGCACCACACCCCAGCCGTGCCGGTTGTTCACCCACATCGTGTGCCCTGGCTCCAAGCTGGAACCGTAGACGAGGCGCGTGTTCGGTTCGGTCATGCTGGTCCCTCCGCCTCCAGGCGTCGTCCTCGGCTCCTCAGGCCTGTCGGCGCCGCGACTTTGTTGTGCGTCACGGCCGGTCGGTTCGTCTCCGGTCCCTCGTCGGCAAGCTCCCAGTCGTACTGGCCTGGGCCGATCCAAGTGATGGAGAGTCCGCAGTACTTGCAGCGGTCGCCTTCTTCCGGAAGGTCGTCGGGAACGTGGGAATTGCCCTCCCACCGGTAGCGTGGATGCTCAGACATTGCTCCTGCTTTCTGCGGCTTCCGGCCCTATCGCCACCGGTGACCCGCTGAGGATTTCTTAATGACCCCAGGGCTCTCACGCCTCCGCCAGAATGCCCAGCAACCGCACCACTTCGTCAGTGCAGGCGCCGAAGTACTCGAACTCGTAGGCGTCGGCCAACTCCGCTTCGGCCTCCACGGCCGCCACAACGTCGCTCTGGTGAAGGCCGGATCTGTAGTATCCGCACTCCTCGAACAGTTCTGCGGTGCTGTAGTCGTCGGCGTACTCGCCGGACAACGGAACGTGGGGATCGAAGACATCGAAGAAATCTGCGTCATCGTCCTCGTACATCTGGAGCGCCCGCCGCGCCGACTCAGCGCTTGCGTTCATATCCACCAGCCACGTCGCCTGGGTCTTGCCGTGTTGTTGCCCCAACTCTTTCGCGCGCTGTTTGCAACTTTCGAAGGCGTCTACCTTCATCACCGTCATGTCTCTCCGAATTCAAAGGCTGTATCCGTGGCAGAAGACGCTGGACAAAACCGCAGGATTGTCCAGCGCAAAACTGCACGTCCGCGACTTTCTGGAAATCTCTACCCACGGGCCTGCATGGCAGGCACATAGCAGCAGCACGACTCCACGTACTCTTCGCAGTCCACGCAGCAGCCGCAAATCTCACAGAACCCGTAGATGTCAACCATCTCTGCGGCAGACTCGCAAAGTGGACACCCGTCGCTGAAATCATGCAATGGCTCGAGATAGCCGAAGTTTGAATACCAGACGCCGTCGTCCCAGATTCCGCACTCTTCGTTAAAGAGGTAAGAACTTTTTCGATAGCGTGGATCGACTGTCAAGATCGCCAGCTTGTTTCCTCTGCCCAGCCATTGAGTCAGGCGACGTCGTCCCGCTCGAGTGGCGAATGACCCGAACGAGCTGTTCGGCAGAAAGTCCTCAGCGGCAACTCGAGTGTCTGATCTATTGTCTCCCCGTTGGGGGTGCACCTCTTTTGGCAGGATACCGTTATGTGCAACAACGGTACGCCGATCGCCCATGAAGAATGGGTGGCAATTTTGGACGCCGATAGAACCGTGTGTGCTGAGACGACTGTGAAACAACGCTGGGCCGTCAAGATTCTTCTTGCGCATGCGTTCGAAGGATTCCACTAGTTTTTCGGGGTTCATGCTGCGCCGGACTTCGATTTGGCTACCTGCCACAATGGCAAAACCGTGGCCATCGTTGTTGAGATGCGCGCCGTTCAAAAGTGCGTCCGTTTGCGGTGCCACACCCTGCGGGTAGTAAGTCAGGAGGCACATGCCAGCTCCTCAAGCTCGCGCGAAAGCGGCGCATACTCAGGGTGTTCGCGGAGCCATGACACGAAAGCCCGCCACGTCCACCCGCCACGGTGGACGACATCCGAGACACGGAGTGTTCGCGTATATTCCACCGATGCTGCCGACAAGCCCAACGCTGCTTTTACTTCACGCGGCTTCACCGTGCTGGCGAAAATACGGAGCTCGAATGTGTGGTCATTTTGGGTGTTGATCGCGCGGTATCGATCACCTTTGAACCCCTTGGCATAATCCTTGATATGCCTTCGGTCGGACTCGTAAAAGGCTGCCCACTGCTCCGAGGTGCGGCGCGCAAGAATTGTTACTTGCTTCGCGTTCCTGTGTAGAAATTTCATCCAGCGGTAGACGTGGGACGGTGAATCAAAGGAATCACGGCTGATATGGACGTGCATGCCGTTTTCGAAACCATCGGCCCCGGCGTCTGCGAGATCAGAGAGCCCTCGCCAGGGAAAATGATCCATTGCCCAGTCGTGGGACATTGGATGTGTCACAATCTCGAAACCGAGATCTATTGAACAATCCTCTTTGAGGTATCCCAGGCTGCCCAAGTGGCGCAGTGCCATTTCGGCGCAGTCCCGCTTCTCGCCGCTCGGGGTGTTGATCTCCAGTTCTAGTCCAAGAAAGACCGGACCGTGACCGTGAAACCTCGGTACAGGTTTGTACGAGTAGCGTTCGATCAAATCGGAGCTGTCGTTGTCGTCCCTTTCGCATGCCTCACAGAGGGATGCATAGCGCGTCAGGTCTCCACAGCCCTCGCAATCCCAGAAGTCGTCCGCGCAGGAATCGCATACATCGGTTCCGTCGGCAGTCCACCGAAGGTCGCGGGCGAATAGATTGCAGTGTTCGCACCGCGTGTAGATCAATCGGGCGCAGGGGGCACAGATATTGCCGCCGTCTACCGTCTCGAAGGTACTTTCAGAACATCGATCGCAGTGCTCGCAGATCGGGTAATCGTCGGCGCAAACCGTGCACATGGTGTAGCTATCCACCAAGCACGTTTCCGAGACCTGATCACCACATTGATCGCACTCGATCTGGTCATCTATAATGGTGGCGGGCATAACAGAGCTACCTCTCTGGTATGTCAAGAGCCCTGGCAGGGACCGGAATTCCCTGTCAGGGCTCGCCTTTACGTGCGCGACGCTCAATTGTCGACGCGCGCAGTGGCACGAACGGGGCGTGAACCCGTACACCCCAAGATGCGACATTAGCCATGTGGGGGGAGGGTTTTCTGCGAAAATTTCGCGAACCCTCTCCTTTGGTAGGCTACTTGTGTCTGCATTTGGGATGACTCTCAACACTTTTTGAGCCGCGCCATCAGTTAAGGCGTGCCGCATGGTCGCTGGCTTACGTACGAAGAACTGCACGTTTGCTTTTCCGCCGCGCGGCACGCCTGTTGCGATATGCGTTGGCCTACTGTCACTAGGCCGGTGCTGTCCGCCCCCGCTGCATTCCTGTCATCCTTCGGATCACGACGTTGTCGCTAGGGTCGTCGCGTTCGTCACGCTCGCCTAGGTATCCCCACGGGTGCGGTGCTATATCACGTGATCTCGGTATCCACACCGGCCACGCTTTTCCGTGCCAGAACTTGGCACGTCAACTAACCCCATTAATCTGTCCCGCTCACGCGGTGGACGCTCTGCGCGTCCAGTGACCTCTTATCGGACCTGACTAGCTGGCGCTGGCTTGTGCGCTTAGGGGCGGCATTCCACTCGTGGACGAGTGGCGCAAGCACATCTAGCATTCACAAACGCGGACCACGTCAGGAACGTGGGCTAGCTGCTCTGTTATCGCACGGCCCGTTCGGGCCGCATGACTGCGCGATGCAGTCGGTATGTCATTCAGGAGCGTGGCAGTGGTAATTGACTCGCAGGGACGCCGTGCCCTGGTCCTCACCAACTCCTCATCCTGTCCTGTTAACATGTCTATTACACACTTAAACAGGACACTGTGCAACTTGGAGTCGCTCTCCGTTATTGTTTCGTGATCTGAATAACCGAAAGGGCAGGTCGGATGCGTTTGACGTGGGGGTATGTGAGATATTTTCGGGCTCAAGGTCGCGCGGGCAGGCTCAACCGAAGATGGCGAGCTGGCACAGGTGCGCATAGTTGCTGCGCGTGACTGCAAATGCTCCGCGTGAGAGATTGGGAGGAAATGCCCGCAACTCTTTCGGGGTATTGACAAGCTGATCGGAGGGGAATTGGCTGACCTGGCGACGAATGGACTCATCATGTTCGGCTGCCTGGTTGATCAGTGCTCCGATCTGTCTACGGCGTCGGCGGTTTGCGATCGTCTTCCCGGCTTGGCTTTGGCTCCGCGATGCAGGGGGTGAATGATGCTTTCGCCTAGGTTCTTGAGTCGTATTTCGGGGATTACCTGTTGTCCTTCTTCTTCAGTCGTCAACAGGTTCCCGTGGGGTACCGAGGCTGGGTAGGGTGAGGTAGGGGCCCTGGCGCTGTGACCAGCGAAAGGCGACTTGGTGGAGCTTCCTGATTAAGGCGTAGATGAACGGGTGCATGAGTGGGCATATGATTGGACATATGGATCGGTGAAGGTTTAGGCCCAGGAGATGGCGTGGTTTGACAAAGAGATGCTGCGGCTGGCTTCTGTGGCAACCGCAGACATGAACAAGAGACTTTGAATTTGTCGAGCCGGCCGCGACGGCCACTTATTCTTTCTGGTGCGACCTGATCGCAAGGTTCAGTTACTGCATTGACTGAGCTGTGTATTTGCCGCGTGGGTTGCGACAAATCATAGCTCATTGTGCCAATGTTTTCGTGCTTGAGTGGAGGCTGGTATTCGAAGGGTCGAGGTGAATACTCATGAACTTCTTTAGGTCACTGCTTGTTGGTATCGGGTCTGCAGTGCTCGGGCGAGTGCCAGGGTTCTGGAATCAGGTCGCTCGCCGATATCGGCGAGGTTGGTGGTGAGCAGGTGAACGGTGCGGCTGATGGCGTCGGTGAGTCCGAGTTCGGCTTGGACGCGCATGATGTCGCGGTAGATGGCTTCGTTTTCGGGGTTGAGCATGCGGGCGTGTTCGAGGAGCTGGAGTTGTCGGTGGGGGTCGTGTCCGCGGTAGTGGGCGGCCATGCCGGCGAGGGCGTCGAGGGCGGTGCGGTGGGCGTCTTCGCGGGGGCCGTCCAGCCAGAGTGCGGACATTCCGTCGGCGAGTTCTCCGCGGTAGGTGGTCGCGATGCGGGACCACGCTGCCATTCGTTGCTCGCTGGTGGTTGCGATGTTGCGGTCATGTTCGGCTTGGCGCAGTTGCCAGTAGTCGACCGTCACGAGGTCGGTTTTGAGTGTGACTGTCTCCTCGTGCTGTGCGATCACGTCGGCAGCGTGGTCATCGGTGATTTCGGTGAGGGCTTTGCGGATCTGGGACAGGCTCGCGTAGAACGCGTTGTAGGGGCGGCGACCGCGGGCATCCGGCCATAGGGCTTCGCGGACTGCTGCACGGGATGTGCCGTTGGGATGCAAGGCGAGGAACACCAGCAGCGCTTTGTGTTTGGGGGCCAACGCTGAGGTGATGTCGTGGTCCTCGCCGTCCGGTGAACGCCAGGTCAGTGTGACTGGCCCGAATACCCCAATCGTTACAGGCCGATCGTCCTGGTCGGCAGGATGGGCCAATTCGGCAGCCGTGACCATCCCGGTCGCGCTCGGTGTGCGGTCTTCCCCGCTGTTCGAAGGCGGGTCTGCATGGTCGTCCGCGCCATCAGCGATGCTGGTGTCGTCGGTGTCGTCCACGTGAGTTCCGACTTCTTCGGCCTCGGGTTTGGTCGTGGTCTCCGGCTCTGCGTGCTCGGTGTTCGGGTGGAGCGTCGTGGTGTCGGTGAGCAGGTCGATGAGGTCGCGGGTGTCGGTGGCGTCGAGGTGGAACAAGTGTGTACCGCGCAGGTCGTCGACGGTTGAGCTCGTCGCGGTGACGAGGCCGTCGGCTATCACGTGCACGGTGGCTCCGTCCGGCCAGCTGCCGAGCAGGATGCCTGCGATGCCGCGCGCGGCGCCGTTGTCGAGAATCGCCTGTAGTCGTGGGTTGTGCCGGTCGGTGCCGGCGACCAGCACGACGTCGAGCTTGTCCCGCTCGTGTGTTCCACCGGCGGGAGTGTGGTGACTGGCAAGGTAGGTGGTTGCGTCGGCCAGGTCCGCCGTGATGCGCAGCCGCGGTGAGGTGGGCAAGCCTCCCGAGATCAGGGAGTGGACGTCGCGATCGGGAATGATGATGGTGGCGTTCGTTGTGGCAAGAAGCTGAACCAGGAGAGCGCGCGCGGCGGCCTCAGCGCCTGGTCCAGTCAGGCCCAGCCCGTGGACGGCGGCGAGGTCAAGCGCACGAGCCTGGCCGTCACGAACTCCGACCTCGACGTCCTGCGCTGACGAGACAGTCCTGGAAAGGTCTGCATGGCTGTCGGGCGAAGGCGTGATCGGCTCGGTCTTGTCGTGGCCGGCATGGCGGGTCGAGATCTGGTCTTCGTCGAACGCTGATCGCAGTGCGTGCACGGCGGGTGCGAGTGTCGGCAGCGGAGCGCGATCGCCACGTCCCGGCCGGTAGGTCCGTATCCGTCGTCGGCGGCGGACGAGCAAGGCCAGCGCCACGGCAGCGGCCAGACTTGCGGCAACGAGCCCGCTGCTGCCAATGGAGAGTGCGGTGCCGGAGGTTGTGGTGACGGCACGCCCCGGGGGCTGTTGCCGGTCAGGCATTGGCGCTGGCTGCGGCTGGGGACCTGCTTGTGCAGCTTCGGCGTCCGGGTTGACGGGGGCTTCGCCGTTGTGGTCATTGTCGGTGGCCGGGAGCGCGAGAGACCAGCCGGGGAAAACAAGGTTCGGGTCGCGCAGGACGCGTCCGTCTGGTTGTGGGTGGTGGGCGTTGAGCCGGAAGATCTCCTCCCACCGGCCGGCGTCGCCGAGGTGGCGTTCGGCGAGGGTGGTGAGGGTTTCGCCGGGCACGGTCGTGACCCGCTGCGCGTCCTCCGGGATGGCTTCGGGGGTGGGCAGGTGGGTGGCGTCGGGTGGCAGGAGGAGGACCCAGCCTGGCTGGAGGTGGCGGGGGTCGCCGATGCGGTCGGCGTTGAGGTCACGAATTTCGGTCCACCGGTGGGGGTTGGCGAGGTGGCGTTGGGCGAGGTCCCAGAGGGTGTCGCCGCCGGCGACACGGTAGCGGGGGCAGTCCGGGCACATGGTGTCGTCGATGTGTGTGGGGGTGCTGGGTTCGGGCGGCGGGGTGGGGTCGGCGTAGCCGCCCGAACCCAGCGTTGTGGTGTCGCTGCTGGGGAAGGGCAGGACACCACCGGAGGGATGCCGTGGTGCGGTGACCGCGGCCCGGTCGGCCGCGGGTGCCGCCGAGGCGGACGGCCCGCTCAGGGAGATCACCGTGCTGGCGAGCACAGCGGCGATCCACCCACGGGGCCCGGAGCGTGGAAGGCGTTCGCGCAGGACGCGAGTTCCATAGCGGGCCAGGAGAAAGAGGTCGCTGAGGGTCCACCACATCAGGCACGCCCAGGTGATCCACCCGGTGGTGAGGATGACGAGCAGGAGCGCACCGTCGGCGCGGAGATCCAGGCGCAGGGTGTGCCAGGTGTCCTCGGCCCAGACCGTGAGTTGGTCGCGGATCGGCGGTGCCCAGTACGAGGTGTCCAGTGCCGGCCAGGTCAGGTCGGGAATGGTGACGAGGCGGCCAGTGAGGGTCAGGATCACCGGCATCCCAGCTAGCAAGGCGAGGATCCCGAGCCCGGCGAAGACGATCCGAACCCGGCTCATGACAGGCCACCCGCGCTGTGAGTGCCGGTGGCGAGCGCGGCGGTCGCGTGCCCGGTGACGGTGTGGCTGGGCCACAGCAGCCCGATCTTCGCAGGCTCGGAGAAGGTGACCGTGACGCGGACGGTCGTGGCGCCATCCAGGGTGACTGTGCCGGTGTGGCTGGTGTCGGCGAGGTATCGCCGCGCGGCCGCGGTGGCGGAGTGGGAGTCGAGGCTGAGGGTGGTGCCGCGGGTGTTCAGGGCGGTGAGCGCGGCGCGAGCGGCTTCGGCTGCGACGGCATCCGCGCGCGCCAGGACGCGGAGCCGGTCGGCGCCGTCGACGAGGAGCGCGAACACCAGCAGCAGGCAAGGCACCAGGACCGCGACCAGCACACTGACCGATCCCTCGTCCTTCGCGTGTCTGATGTGGAGGATCATGTTCGGCTCCGGTACGGATCGACAGGACTGGTGAACACCGCGCGCAGCGGGATGCCGGCCTGCAGGCCCGGGATGCCGGTGAGGTCGGCCAGCGACACCGCGCAGCGCAGGGTCACCGTGACGGTCCCTGGGCCCCCGGGTTGGCCGAAGCCGCTGGTGTCTGCGGTCACCTGGAGGCCGGCGCAGGTGAGGTTCTGCTCGGCGAGGGCGCGGGTTCCGGTACTGGTTGCGGTGGAATGGGCTGCGGCGGGGGTGCGGGCCAGGCTGGCGGACCGGGCGGCGGCTGTGGCGGCGTGTTCCATGGCGAGGTCGGCGGTGACGATGCGCCCGCCGGCGATGACCAGCACGACCAGCATGAGCAGCATCGGTGTCAGGATCGCCAGCTCCACGCTGGCTGAACCGGCATCGGAGGATCGGCGGTTCACGGTGACTCTCCGGGGGTGGTGAAGCGTTCTTTGGCCGCGCGCGCTTCCTGCTCGATGTGCTCAAGGCCGGGGATGGGCAGGATCCGTGGTGCGGTGGCCGCGACCTGCACGCGCACTTGGCGGGCGTCAACAGTGGCGGTGACGACCGGGTCGCCTACGAGGCCGCCGGCTCGGTTGAGGAAGTTGGTGGCGGCGGTGTGGGCGTCACCGGCGGTGCCGGTGACCGTGCGGGCGGCCTGCACGCCGTGTTGGGCGGCCGCGTGGCAGAGGGTGCGGGTGTGCCACCACAGCCCGGCCTGCAGGACCGTGACGAGCAGGACCAGCGCCAGTGGCGCGAGCACGGCCAGCTCCACCGCCACCGACCCCGCATCCCGGGCCCCAGATGCCTGGCGGGGATGTGTGTGGCGCATCAGGGTTTTCATCGCTGCCGCCCCCTTTTGCGGGTTAGTGGATTTGGCCTTGGTATTTCTGGACGACTGCAGTGATGGCGGCGCCGAGTCCGAGTGCGGCTGCCAGTCCGATCGCGGTGAGCACGGCTTTTTCGGTGCTCTCCGATCCGGTGTCGTCGAAACGGGCGTGGCCCCAGCGCTGCTGGACGTGCTCGGTGGCGAGCGTGATCCAGACCGACAGCAGCAGTAGCGCGGTCGTGGCGTTCCGGAGTAGACGATTGACAGACATGATGACCTCTTTCGCATTCGATGGGACTGGGTTTGCGGTGGTTAGCCCAGGAGTCGGGTGACGGCTGGGTAGAGGATCAGCAGGAGGATTCCGAGCATGAGCGTGGTGACCGGCAGGGTGAGGCGTTCGGTGTGGGTGTTGGCCTCGGCTTTGTCGGTGCTGATTGCGGCGGTGCGGAGGCTGGTGGCGTGGGTGGTCAGGCTGGTGTAGATCGCGGCCCCGTCTGCGGCGGTGGCCGCCAGGTCCGCCACCGCCACCAGCTCCGGGAGCCGGATCGTGGTGCCGAGTATGCGGAGCGCTTCCCACGGTGAGTGTCCACTGTGCTCGGCGTGAGTGAGGGTGCGATGCAGTCGGGTCAGGAGCCGGTGGTCGCCGACTGCGGCGGCTTCGCGCAGCGCCGGGCCGGGGGCGTGGCCGGCAGTGCGCTGCTGGGCCACGAGGTCCAAGTAGACCGCTAGAGCCCGCCGCGCGTCCTCTCGCGCCGCCGCGGCCTGGTCGCGGAGCTGCCAGACCGGCACCACGGCCCCGACCAGCCCGCCGGCGGCCACGAGCCCCACCAGCACCCCTGCCGGCACGCCCACGACCGTCAGCGAAACAGCGAGAAGGGTGGCGACGGCGAGGCTGCTCGCAGCCCACCGCAGCCGCATGGTCACGTAGTCGGTGGGGCTGCGTTCAAGAAGGTCGAGGTCATGGGTGGGGATGCCCAGCCAAGGATTCCGGGCCCGGTTGGCGCGGTTGGTGGCGTAGGTCGACAGGCGTGCACGCCAGGCCCGCCACCCGGCCGCGGGGGCGGACGCGGTGGTCCGGGTGGCGAGGTGGCCGAGCGCGGCGGAAAGGTCCATCGGCGCCGGGCCCACGACCGCGCGCACTCCGATGACGATGCCGATTCCGAGCATGGTGCCCAACCCGGCGGCCAGTGCGAGGGCGGTGTTCATGATGGTTTCCCGTCGTTGAGGTAGCGGGGCCTGGCTGGCGGCGTGGAGAGCTGGTGCATGCGCCACAGCGACACCGCGAAAATGCCTGCCACGACGGCTAGAACGCCTTGTCCGGTCCAGGTGCTGAAGGGGGCGAGGAACTCGCGGGCGAAGAGCACCAGCCCGACGACCATGACCGCCGTGATTGCGACGAGGGTGCGCACGGTCGTGCGGGGTTTGGCGCGGTCGGCCTCGACCTCGCGGGTCGCCGCGGCGCGGGCGCGCAGCGCGGCGGCTTGGGCGTGCAGGATCTCCACCAAACCACGTCCACCGGTCCGCAGGCGCAACAGCAGCGCCAGCACGACCTCATCCACGACCGGATCACTGAACTCCGCGGCAAAGGCCCGCAGCGCCGTGTCCGGACTGTCGGCCTGCAACCGGTCCGCCAAACGCCGAACCGGCGCGGCCAGCGGCTCCGGGGCGGTGTCGGCTGAGCGAGCGACAGCCTGGTGCAAACCTCCGGCACCAGAGGCCAGCAGGTCCCCAACTCGCCTCGTCCACACCGCAAGGGCTTCCTGCAACACGATGGCCTCCCGCGCGCCTCGTGAGGCCAGCACGACGGGCAGGCCCACGACGGCCGCGATGGCGGCTGCGGCGGCCACCGGCCACCCGGTCACCCACCACACCACCATCGCCAGCACCACGGCGAGCACGCCGCGCCGCCACCACCGGGCCAACCACGACGGCATCGCACGGCCTTGCCCTGTTGCATTTGCCTTACGAGACCGCGCTGCTGGAATGAAGGCGAGGACACCGAGCAGAACCCCTGTTCCGAACAAAACTCCACACAGGACGGTGACAACAGCGATCATTGCGCCTCACCACCTTGACCGAGGCTGTGCCACTGACCGTCCGGACGGTGGAAGATCGTGCGGTCCAGGCCGTAGGCGTCCAGACGAGCCATCAGTGTCGGGCTGGGCGGGCATGCCGGGACCGCGCGACCGTCACCTGTACGGGGCCGGAACAGCGTGGTGAGGTCCGGGATGGCGGCGTCGCCGACGGGGCCGACTTCGACGATCTCGGTGACGAAACGTTCCCGGCGGTCAGAGTGGTCGCGGCGGGCGAGGTGGACGATGAGGTCCAGGGCAGAGGCCGTCCACCGGTGCGCGGCCTCTACGGACAGCGGGGGGATGGCGAGTTGTCCTAGGGCGGCGATGCGGTCCGGGACCGCGCGGGCCGATGTCGCGTGCAGGGTGCCCATGCCGCCCGTGGCGCCGTTGCCCAGCGCCCGCAGTAGCGCGGTGATCTCCCCACCACGCACCTCGCCCACGATGACCCGTGATGGCGAGTGGCGGAGGGTTTGTTTGAGCAGATCGTCGAGGCTGATCTCGCCGACGCCTTCGGCGTTGGCGGTGCGCGCCTCCAACGGCGTCACCACGCGCCCGCCCTCGAGATGCAGCCCGAGCTCGTAGTCATCTTCAACGGTCACAATGTGCTCGTGGGTAGGGATTTCGGCGCACAACGCTCGCAACAGCGTGGTCTTGCCCGCGAACGGGCCGCCGGTTACCAGCAGGTTCACCCCCGCACGGATAGCGACCGCAAGGAAGTGTTCCAGCCCGGGGTCGAGGGTGCCGTGGGTGCGGAGGTCGGCGAGGGTGGTGTGGGTCAGGCGGTGGCGACGGATCGCGATCCGCGGCCGGTCGGTGACCTCCCGTACCGCCGCCAGCCGCGCTCCCAAGGGGCCGCCGGCCGGGAGCCGGAGGTTCACGATGGGCCGTGCCGGGCTGAACTCGCGGGACGTTTGTCCGAGCCGCGCGGACATCGCCTCCACTTGTTCTAGGAGCTCGGTGTCGGAGTCGGCGACCGGGTAGGGCCAGCGCTGTAGATGGCCGTCGGCCAGCTCCAGCCACACCTGGTCGTGGCCGTGGATGTGGATATTCTCCACGTCCTCCAGCTCCAGCAGCGGCTGGAGCCCGCCCAGGCCGAACACCGCGGACAGCACCGCGTCGGCGAGCCGTGCCTCGTCGGCGGCGGACAGTGGTGGGTCGCCGTGGCTGGCGCGTTCGTGGGCCCATGCGGTGATTTCCGCGGCCACCACCGACGCACGTTCGGCGGCGCTGCTGTTCCGCAGGCGGGCGGCGACCTTTTCCCGCAATGCCTGCACGGTCGCGGTATCCGGTACCCATCCCACGGTTTCGCGCGAGAGCTGCAGGTGCGTGCTGCCGTTGATCCCGGTGGTCATGCTGCACCTGCTTCCAGGCCGTCGGCCACCGTCGTTGCGGGTGGGGTGAGACTGCGCTGCAGCCGGAGCGCGGCCTTCCGGCTGGTGCGCAACAGGGCCGAGTGGCGGGGCGGGCAGTTGCCCTCCGCGTCGGAGAAGAACCGGGCGGCTGCCGGGTCGTCGGGAAGCTCGACGGCCACGGGGACGCCCACGGCTCGGGCGACTCTGTCGGCCTGGCGGCTTGTGGTGGCCGACACCAGTGCGCCGAGCCGGGTGATCGGTATCAGTTCGCGCAACGTGGTGATCAAGGGCAGTGCGGCCGAGATGTGCCGGAGGTTGGGGCGCACTCCGACCAGAACCAGGTCGGCTTCGGTGATCAGCGGCCAGGGCGTTTCCGGTGCCCAGCGGCCGGCGTCGATGAGGACATCGGGGCCTTCACGAGCGAGATCCCGGGTGGCGCAGGCGAGTCGTCGCCAGCCGTCGTCCCCGATGGCTCCCGCCTGGGCGCGGGTCGTCACGCCTGCCACCAACCGCACATGGTCGTGACCGGGAATTTCCTGCACGTGCCCCGCCAGCCCTTCCGAGGGCACGGCGCCGAGGTGGCGGGTGGCGGCGGCGAAGCTGACCACCCCGCACTCGGAGGTGAGGTGCCCGTCGACCAACCACGGGCCGCCCCATCCCCGCAGCAGATCACCCCCGGCGGGATCGGCGTCGACCACCAGAAGCCGGTGGGGCCAGGCGGTGGCCAGCGCCGCCACCGCCGTGGTGACCCCCGGCGAGGCCTTTGCAGACAGCATTGTGATGACAGCCATCACACACTCCTTTCACCAGAACAAAAGACTAGGAACGCCACTGGTTTCAGCGGGTGGGGCCGAGCAGTTTGACGAGGGCGCCGTCCGCAGCAGCGGCAGCGGCCTGTTCGGCGGCAGAGGAATCGATGAGCAGATCGACCACGACCGCGCCCTCGGAGTCCGGGGGCGATGCCTGGACCACGCGTGCCTGAAACCCGGCCCCGCCCGTCACCGTCTCCGACGCCGTACCGGAGCTCGACACGCCCACGACCTCCACAAGATCGTTCGGCGCTAGCCCGCGGGCCGGATACCGTCCCAGAGGGAGGCGAACGCCGATCACCTGCTGTCCCTTGGCGGGCACGACTTGAGTGGTGACATCGCTGAAGGCCAAGAGGTGCCCGGCGCGCAAGTTGGCGGCGGCGATCTGCCCGACAACGCGGCCGCGGTCGGCATCCGCGACCACGAATCGCCGCGCGCTCGGCGGAAGCTCCACAGTGGTCACATCGGCGTCCCTGATGGGCTGTCCCCACGCCACATCACGGACCAGCTGCAACATGGCCTCGCGATCCCACGCCGCCGATACCACTGCGACCGTTCCCGCGACGGACACGATGATCAACCCGAGCGACGCGCTCAGCAGCCACCACCGCCGCTGCCGGGGAACCCGAGGAGCACGCACCGACACGGGTTTGTCTTTGGAATCGGTGGAATCGGGCTTGGTGACGGCGAAAATGCCGGTACTGGACATAGGTCTCTCCTCACGTGAATTCACCAAACACACAAGAGAAAACAGAGAAAAAGGAAAACTTTGCGTTAGTGGGTGCGGAGGGCCTGGGCCTCGGCCACCGCGAACCTCGCCTGTGCCCGTGAGGTCATCGGCGCCAACTCACCCCCGGTCGGTGCGCTGCCGGTCCAGCCCTGCCACGTCACTTGCCACGTGATCGACCACTCCGCCGTCACCATCGCACCAGGCTGATCGACCGATGCCTGCTCGTACACCACATCACAGTCCGGCGAAGCCGCATGCAGCCCGAACGACCGCTCGTACGGTGTCCCCGGCCCCGCACAGGATGCGACCGGCTGGCCCAGCCCGGGTGTCATCGACAACCGAACCGGTATGGCGGTGACCTCAGCCCACACCTCGCCCGCCTGCACTCGTTCCGTCTGCGGACGCCAGTCTTCGGGGGCAGTCCAGAACCAGGTGTGCTCACCGACGACCGTCGCCGGACGGCCATCCGGCAACCGCAGATCCGGGGAATGCCGCGGCGTCGGCAGCGGCAACCGCAGCCGCCGGGCCGCTTCCTGAGCGAGAACAACGGGATCCGGCGGACCCGCAGCGCTCACCGGGGTCGGTGTCTGCGGCGTGGCATTTGGACGGGGGCATTGCCCGTCATCCAGCGGTCCCAAGCACCACGTCGACAACGGCTGAGAGCCGAGCATGAACGCCGGGTCCTGTGATTGCCCCGGGGCATCACACATCACGGTCGGGCACAACGGCACCAGCGCCGCCGAGCTGCTGCTCGGACGCGTGCTGCTCCCGGGCCTTGAGGTCGCGGGGCGCCCCGGCCGTCCCGGGTTGGTCGCGGAAAGACCGATCGAAGGCGGAGCGTGCCAGCCGCCAACGTCGCCATGCTCGACCGCGACTTCTCCATCCTGGGCCTGCGCCACAGGGACGGTCAGCGCCGCCAGAACGGTCAATCCGGCGAGAACGCACGGACCGCGGGCTGTGGGGCACATCAGCACTCACCACCCGGAAACTCGACCCGATCGACCCGCCAGACCCCGTCAGACCCTTTGCTCAACGTCGCGTGAACGAGGTTTCGAGCGACGCCAACGTTCCTCGGCTTCCCCGACGCGACGTCGGCTTGGCCAGCCCGGCTCGCGTCCTGGCATTCCTGCAGAGCCGCGTGATCCCCGGTGATCTGCACCGACGACACACGGGCGAGGACGGCGCCGTACAGACGGATTCCGCCAGCCAGCTGCTCGCGAGCGCGCGAGGTGATCTGATCGGCCAGCTCCTGCCCTGTCACGCGACGGACCTCGGCGTCCCATCCGGCACCGCGTTCGGCCGTGGAATTCCAGGTGATCCGCCAGAATTCGCGATACGTGCGCTCCACTTCAGCACGTTCGTCAGCGGACGGGCCCGGCGGCGTAGCGATGCTCGGGACAGCAGGCGGCGAGGTCGGCGGTGCTGTCACACAGCCGGCCAGGACGAACCCGGCCGAACACAGCACAGCTTGCGCGGCTACGGACACAGGCGTCGAGGACATTCCTAGTGGCCTTTCACGAGGTGTGGACGAGGACAGCGATCCAGTCGCCGAGGATCAGGCAGGGACCGGCGGCGATGCGTGCGGTCCGGGCTCGTAGCGTGGTCGCCCATGCCAGGCCGGCGAGAATGCCGAGCACCAGTAGCGCCGCGGCGATGCCCACCAGCACGGTTCGCCACCCGAGCCATCCGGTGTATACGGAGATCGCGGCGAGCAAGGTGATGTCGCCGTAGCCCAGGCCACCCGGCGCGATCCAGTAGCAGAGCGAACCGACGGCCAGGACCAGGACACCGGCGGAGACCGACCGCAGCAGCGCTATCGGGGAGGAGACCGTGATGGCGTGGACGGTGAACACGACGACACCGCCTGCGGCCAACCCGATCACCCACGGGCGGGGCAATCGGTGACAGGACAGGTCGATCCAGGCCAGCGCCACGCTGCAGATCGCCCACCACCACCAGGCGGCAAGCACGGGATCGGTGGCGAAGCGGCACCCCACGGCGAGGGAGACGGCGCCGCCAGCAGCGCTGAACCCGGCGACCAGCCAGGGGCGTGTCGACCACACCACCCACGGTCGCACCGCCCACGCCAGCAGCGGGCCCACCACGATGCCTGCGAGGACGAGAACCGAGATCACCGGCACGGGGCAGGAAAGTGTTGGCGCGTGGACGACGTCGTCCACTGCTGATGTGAGGTGGGGAAGAAGGGGCCGGCACCACAATGTCACCTCCGAAACTGGGGACCAGGCTGCGAGAAAGTCCGAGGGAGCGGGTTTTGTCGCGGCGGTCCGGGGACGAGTGAGCCTGGCATTGGATTGCGCCTCGTGTCAGATTTTGGCCCCCGTCAACCGGAGTATGCGCTCGTTCGAGTGAAGCCTCAGGCAGGACAACCACTTCCTGGTGCCCCGGCCGCAACGACTCGAGGAGCAAGGTTTCGTCGTGATCATGTTCTGTGTCAGGGGTTTTCGATGTTGAAAGACCCACGGTGCTGGGCGTCGGGCTCACTCGGATGGGTGTATCTGTTGGTGGGGTGGGGCCAAAAACTGACACCGGCACCGTGCCCATGTCACCTTGGCGAGACCCACAACACGGGAAATACCTTCGCCGCGAAGGCGATTTCCTGATTGGGCTTCCCGTTTCTCTTTTTCCTGCCGCGCTGTGCGCGGGAATGGAGTGATCCCTCATGCGAACCGTACGAGAAACCAGCAGATCCCGAACGCTGTTTATCTTGCGGTGGCAAGACGACGAGGACTGGGGCCACCTGTCCGCGGTCACCGACGCCGCCAAGCCCGTCTTCCTCGGATTCGTCAACCGCGCCCTTGATCCGGTCTTTCACATGCTCAGCCGTGACTGCTCGATCGGCGCCGACGGGTTCCGCGAAGTGTGGTTCACCGGGCGCCTCTCCGATGCGACGCGCCCGGCGAGGTGATCGGCATGCGACACCACGGGATCACGATCAACGGCATCGGAGCGGTCGCCGGCGACCTCATGCCCGCCGCCGACGCCATCCACGCCGGCCATTACAGCGCGCAGCAGGCGCAGCGGAACCACCAGGATTCCCTCGCCATCGCACCAGAGTGCACTGGACAGGAGCTCGCGACACGCGCGGGACGTCAAGCCCTCCGTGGCTTCCACCGCCACATGGACCTGCATCTGCACTCCACGATCCACGACCCGGGCCTCGACTTCTGGTCGCTCAACTGTTTTGTCGCCGACCAGCTCGGGCTCGACACCACCATGACCCTCGGGGTCAATGGCATGTCTAACAGCATGGTCGCCGGCCTCGAACTGGCCGCCAACGTCCTCAAAGGCCAACCCGGTCAGGCAGCGCTCATCACGGCCGGCGACACCTTCCACACGCCGCTGTTCGACCGCTGGCAAACCGATCCCGGCATCACCTACGGCGACGCCGGAGCCGCAGTCCTCCTCCAACGAGACTCCCGGGACGATGCCGTGGCCGAGCTGATCTCCACCGCCTCCTGTGCGCAACCCCAGCTCGAAGGGCTCCACCGCGGAAACACCGGCTGGTACAACGGAAACATCTACCGGCCACCGATTCAGCTCCGCCAGCGAAAAGCACACTGGCTGGCCACCCACGACGGCCCCGGCAGCCTCGAGACCCTCAATGCGACCGCCGTGAGCACCGTCGTAAAGCGAGCGCTGTATGACGCCGAACTCGAACTCGACGACCTCCGCTTCCTGCTCTGCCCGCACTACGGAGCCCCGCTGACCCACCGGCACTGCCTCGCGCCGCTCGGGTTTCCCGAAGAACGCAGCAGCGCCTTCCTCGCCCGCCGCTACGGCCACATGGGCGCCTGCGACCACATCGTCGACCTGCACCACCTCCTCACCCGACGCCTCGTCACCGCCGGAGATCACATTGCCCTGCTGGGCATCGGCGTCGGCATGACCTGGACCGCGGCCATCCTCCGCATCACCAACTAACCGCCGCCGGCCCACACAACACACCCAGGGCGAATTCTCGCCCAGGAGAACTGTGCCCAAAAAGAGAAGGGAAAGGAAATGAAGAGAGAAAATCAGTACTTCCACAAGGAAGCCGTGAACACGGTACGAGCCGCGTTGATCGCCGTAGCCCTGGCCGCGCTACCCGTCGCCGGAACAGCGCTCGCAGCCCATGCCGCCACCCCCGACGACGACTGCATCGCCGGGTCATGCGGACTGCCACACCTGGAAGAGCCACGCCAAGGACACCCGAGCCAGCACGTCCTGTGATGCACCGCTGAATCCCTCGCTTTCATCGGAACCCTGCTGGGATCCGCCTTCAACGCGTCCCGGCCAGCGAAGTGTCTCTTCTTCATTCGTGAAATTCTGAGAGGAATGTTCGATGCGAAAAACGTATAGTACTGCGGTGAACCTGGCAGCTGCCGCGGGAATTCTGATGCTAGGACTCTCCGGCACCGCTCACGCGGAAGGTGCCTGCCCGCCCGGCACCGCGTTGTCCATCCAGGACGGTGCCCGCATCCACCGCGCGGCGGACCTGCAGTCGCCCGTCGACGGCGTCTACTACAAGGCCCACTCCTACCGTGTGCACCAGCTCGTCGGCGGAACCCCTACGACACCGGACTGGGTCAACCTGACCGACGACACCACCCGAGTCACCGGCTGGGTACACGGCGGCGTCGCTGGCTGCCTCGGTCTGACCCCACCCTCCGCGTAGGACAACAAGATAGAAGCATCACGTCACTTCGACCGCGAACCCTGAGAAGGGGTACGAAAACTGGAGAATCCCGCTGTGGGACGAGTCTTGACCACCTGTCGAGGCTCGTCCCACAGCGGGATTCACACGTGGCCTGGACGCCATGTGCACCGTCAGAACAGAAGCGCTGCCGACGGCATCTGTGGTGCCTGGGAGCCGGTCAGTTGGGGGAGTGGAACTCGTGTCCGTGGGCGAGCACGAGCTGAGGGTGACGGAGGCGTTCGAGGGAGACGAGGGGGTTGCCGTCTACCACGATCAGGTCTGCGGAGTATCCGGGCTGTAGCTGGCCCACGCTTGCTCCTATTCCTAGAGCTTGAGCGCTTGTTGCTGTGGTCATCTCGATGATCTGGGCGTTCGGGAATCCAATGTGGGCATACAGTTCGAGGGCGTCGACGTAGTCGTCGAACCCTGAGCCGCGCAGGCCCGCATCGGTGCCGGGCACAAGGCGGATCCCCAGCTCGTCCATCCATAGGAACCGCTCGATGATCTGCTCAGCGCGTTCCGGCCCGAGGCGTTCCATGAATCCCCGCCAGTCCGGCGGCCATGCGATACAGGCGTAGACACCTTGGCTGGCCATGCGCTTGGCCACCTCGTCACGTTGATCGTATCCGCCGCCTCCGCTTCGAAGCCACGTGCAGTGCTCGATGGTCGAGACGCCCGCATCCACTGCGGCAGCGATCGCATCGGAACCGTGGGCGTGTGCAGCGACGGGCAGGCCCGCATTGGATGCTTCCTCAACGACGATCCGGAGCTCATCCGCGGAGAACTGAGTCGCCCACATCGGAGGCGATTCCGGGGTGATGTGGCCGCCGCTCGCCATGACCTTGATGAGGTCCGCCCCACGGTCGGCCATGTCCCGGACATGCTGGCGGATCTCGTGTTCGCCAGAGACTTCACCGCCGAAGAAGTGGCAGTGACCACGAGGAATGGTCAGCGGCGCACCGGACGCCAGGATGCGGGGTCCGCTTAGCTCGCCGCGAGCGATGGCATCCCGCAAACGGAAAGCAAGGCCCTGGCGGTCTCCGAGGTCTCGGATGGTCGTGACCCCACTCCGAGCAGCTCGTTGCGCACGGCCGGCCATTCCGAGCAAGAGATCGGAGTCCTCGGTGGCGAGGTATTGCTCCAAGGGGGCTGAACCAGCATCGAGCGCCAGATGCACGTGACAGTTGATCAACCCTGGCAGGATGGTGTGGTTCGGGTAGTCGCGCCGGCGGACGTCACTGCCAGCTTGTGCTTCGACTTCGGGGCGAGGGCCGACAGCGAGAATCGTGTTCTCGTCGATCAGGATGGCGCCATCGTCGACCTGATGGCCGGCTGGACCAAGCAAGACGCGCTCAGCCGTGATCAGAAGTCTCATCGTGCCGTCTCTCTGGTCAATGTGGGTCATATGGGCATGGTCTGCTTGGACAGTGCTTGGGCGAGGGCGACGAGCTGCTCGATGTCAGCACCGAGGTCGGGGCCGTCGGGAGCAGCGACGAGTACCGCGGACCTCCCGCTGGGGCGCGCCCCCTCACGCTGGCGACGCAATGCCTCCTCGAAGACACCGACTTGTTGATGCGCGGGCCGATCGGTATCGAAGCCGGAGTCTGCAAGGTGCGGGCCAAGCTGGACCAGGCCGTCACGAATCTCGATCATTCGGCGCCAGAAGCGGCGATGTATGCGCCGTGGTGAAAGCCGATCGAGCCACAGGCTCCGCGGGCTGCGCTCGAGCGCGTCCCCAGGGAAGACTTCATGCAGCCTTGCCCACAACGGATACAGCTGGTGGTAAACGCTCCGGTGGCGGGCCCAGACGCGAAGCACCGAAATGCGAGTTGCCAATCCAGCCCAACAGACCCCAACCACGAAGATCAGCAGCGCCACAGGAACCAGGCCGTCGACAGCACCGGCGAACGATGGCGGCACGTTGCCGCCCATCCAGCGGACGACGACGATGCCGGCGCGGATCACCGCGATGCCTGCTTCACCAACCAGGGCGACGGCCGCGAGCCAAAGGCCAACCTGCGCGCGGCGACCAGACTCAGCGGCGTAGCGCCACGCCCACATTGCCGCTGATCCAGTCGCATAGGCGATGTAGGCCGTGCCTACGAGATAGAAGACTGCAACGCTCGGTACTTGGAAGGTCACCGGCAACGCACCGCGCGTCGGGAACGCGCTGTCTGCGTCAGGAGTGACAAGAACGGCTAAGGCCATGCAGGCCGAGGCGCCGAGCACCAAAGTTGTTTCCCGCCAGGCTCGAGCAGTGCCTCCTGCAGCGGCGAAAAGGAAGAAGAGAAGCAGGAAGAACCATGAGGCGTTCAGCGCGATATTCATGACCAGCTTGCCGAGACTGGCCGTCAGGGCACCACCTATGAGGTCGCGAATAGCGGCAATGGTCGAAGGCGCGGCGAACAAGCGGCAGAACAAGCATGCGACCACAGCGCGCAGAGCGAGGTCCCGTGGCGAGCGGGCTAGCCGATAGCTGAACCACGCGAGGGCGACGATGATGGCCAGCTTCGTCAGGCTCACAGCCAGTCCTGTTGCTCGCCAAGCGCCTGTTGAGCACGCCGCGCTCGAGGCGTTTGAGAAGGAAGCGCGACCTGCTCGAGCACAGCGGCGCGTTCCAGCAGCAAGGTCGCCACGGTTTCGGCTTCACGTTCCTGGTCGGTCTCGTAGTGCGTACGTCGTAGAGCACGGCGGACGTGGTCAGGAGGGATGTCGGGAAAGGACTCGTACCACCCGGCCTCGTCACCGTCGTCCGAGGAATGACCGCTGATGATATGCCCAAGTTCGTGGGCGATGATGTGCTGCTGGTGGGCGTTCGTCGTTTCCTGCTGGTAGAGGATGAAGTCGACGACCGGGGTCGCAATCCACAAGCCGAATGGCCCGGGTACGTCCAGCGGGTAGGGCGACAACTTGAGCGGCTTTCCCCGGCGAGCTCCTAGACGTCGGCACACTTCGGCCATGTCTGTCGGGCCCACGATGCCAAGCTCGTCGAGTTCCTCGCGAAGCGCGCGCCGAAGGCGGGCCTCACCCCCAGCGCGGCGCATACGCAGATCAAACAGCCGACGCCGAGATCTACGTGCTGTTGTGCCCGTTCCCTGAGGGTCTTCCACAGCGCATCACCTCATATCGCCGCCGGGCGTTTCCTCCGTCCGTGCGCAACGGTGGAGGCGTCGGCTGCACTACCACCGAGCGAAGCTGCTGGGTGGTCGCTCGTCGTGGCGCGAAGAACCTGCAGCGACGCCAGCTGCTCCGCGGCGCGGAGATCCAGTGTCCCTACGTGGTGCTGGGCTGACAGCGACAAGAACGTCTTGTCACCGAGAAGGGTGATCTCTACTCGCCTGGAACTCGATGTACTCGATCACGCTGGCTAACTGCTCAGGCGACAACTTCTCCGCGCCTCGTGCGAGAGCGCGCAGCTTGCCTTCGCCGAACTTCGCTAGCAGCGAGTACTGCTGAGCCAGCTCTCGTCCACGCTCACTGTCTGAGAAGTAGTCCAGCTGCACTCCGAAGAACTCCGCCAATGCCTTGACCGTGGCGTGACTTGGCTCGCGCTCACCGTTGATCAGGTTGTACAAGTGGGTCTTCGACAACCCGACAGCGGCAGCGACCTCGCGTTTCGAGTACGCCGAGCCGTCCTCACGCCGGACCGCGTCGAACAACAGCTCCAGCTGCTCCCCGAACGTCTTGCCCGACTCGGCTTCCGGCATCGGACACCTCCCTTCCAGTCCTACAAGGGTGTCCCCTTTAGTGGACAAGTGCAAGTCCTTAGACCATTCGAGTTGACCCACTGGCCACGGCGGCGTACTTTCGACCATCCAAGTCCTCAATAGCGGACAGCCTGGTCGGGTGTCTGACTGAGGTTGCCCGGATCCCGTACTCACGCACCGGTGGTTCACTCGAAGCAGAGCGGCGCTCGCCTCGTCATCGAACTGCCGTCCCACGGGAGCCGGTTCGTTCTCGATGGTCACTATTTCGGGGGTCGCTTGTGTTTCGCGAACAAGAATGGAGAGTCCGCAGTCATGGCCGCTGCACCACGTCCACCTCCCAGGACGCATGGTTCCCTGAGCCAGCCCGCGGTGCCGACGGACTCGCCCGCCAACGTGGTCAGGCGGTCGAAGCTTGTGCCGGCTGCCCGGTCCGGACTGAATGCCTCGTGATCGCCCTTAGCCATGAGGCGGATGAAGGCGTCAGCTGGGGGATCTGGGGAGGGGTCTGCGCGCGCGACCGCAGAGAGGCAATCGATCGCGCGACCGGGCGCCTCTCTAGCGCACCGGATATCCGACGCCTAGCTCACGAAATTCTCGTACACGTGAGGGAGAGTCGAGCTCGGTCTCGGGCTGAGCGCGTCCTTGAAAAGCCTGACCATGAATCCTGCGTCGATCGAATCGCCTGAAGGTAGTGACTGAGTAGGATGCTGCCGGTCGTTTCGCTGCTGACCGAGATGGACGGCGCGCCGGATTACTGGGCTGCTGCACCCGCGTCGGCGGCAAGCAGCCGGCACCGAAGCTGGTCGGCGGCCCGGCGCCAAGCTGCCGACCTGACCGCCGGAGGAGTCGAGGGCGCAGCCGCACCTCCGTAGTCCGCGACAAGTGCACCGTCTCGCTGTCAATTCCGGTCGACTCTTGACCCCTCTGTTCCGGGCGAACCTTAACCTCCTTCGGTTAGTTGTGGATCTTGTTAGTCGTTGGTCTTGGTGGCCGCGGGGACGCGGCCGAGGTCGCGGTCTTTGAGTCGGTAGCTGTCGCCCTTCAGCGAGATCACTTCGGCGTGGTGGACGAGGCGGTCGATCATTGCGGCGGCGACGACGTCGTCGCCGAAGACCTCGCCCCAGCGCCCGAAGGGCTTGTTCGAGGTGATGATCATGCTGGCCCGTTCGTAGCGGGAGGAGACCAGTTGGAAGAACAGGTTGGCCGCTTCGGCCTCGAAGGGGACGTAGCCGACCTCATCGACAATGATCAGCGGGATGCGGCCAAGTTTGACCAGTTCGGCCTGCAGGTTCCCGGCGTGGTGGGCATCGGCCAGGCGGGCGACCCATTCGGCGGCGGTGGCGAAGGCGACACGGTATCCGGTCTGGCAGGCCCGGATCCCAAGGCCGATCGACAGGTGCGTCTTGCCGGTTCCGGGTGGACCGAGGAAGACGACGTTTTCCTTGGCAGCAACGAAGTCCAGGGTGCCGAGGTGCGTGATTGTCTCCCGCTTGAGCGAGCGCTGGTGCTCAAAATCGAATTCTTCCAGCGACTTCCGGCTCGGGAAGCGGGCGGTGCGGATGCGGCCTTCGCCGCCGTGGGCTTCGCGGGCGGCGACCTCGCGCTGCAGGCAGGCAGCCAGAAATTCCTCATAGGACCATTCCTCGGTCCGGGCTCGTTCGGCCAGGCGTTCGACCGACCCGGCCAGCGACGGGGCCTTGAGGGCGCGGGTGAGGTAGGCGATCTCGCTGGTGACGTTGCGCCGGCCGTGGGGCTTGGCAATGGTCTTGGTGGCGGGCATGTCAGGCGATCTCCTCGCTGGTTAGGCCGAACAGCCGGTCGTAGTCGCTGAGGTTGCGGTGTTCCACCCCGACGGTGTCGACCGGCCGCACTGCGGCCAGGCGGCGGGAGCGCCGCAACTCGACGGCGGCAGCCTTGTGGGCGGGGTCGGTGATGCTCTGGTGCGCTGCCCAGCACCGTGCGTGACGGGCGACCTCAGTGCTATCGCAGGTGACCACCACGTGCTCGAGGTCGGCGGTGATGTCAACGCGCCGGCCGACGGCGGTGGGGTGCACCGAGTAGTCGTTGCTTCCCAGGCGGATGTAGTGGTCCCGCGGCAACCGGGTGCTCGAGTGCCATCCGGTTACCGGCGCCACGGGCGGCAGCTCGAGCATCGCCGCCCGGTCGGCGCCCCACCGGTCGATGGGACGGCAGCCCAGGCGGCGGTGCTGGCGCTGGTTGGCCTTCTCCAGCCAGGCGGTGAGCTGGGTGTTGAAATCCGCCGGACCGGTGAAGCTGCGGCCGGGCAAGAACGAGGTCTCCAGATACCCGTTGGCCCGTTCCACCAGGCCTTTGGCCTCCGGATCGCCGGGTCGGCACTGGATGACCTTGATCCCCAGCGTTCCCCGGAAGGCGTTCATCGCCTCGGTCAGCTGCGGTTTCCCGCCTTGCCACTGCCCGACTGCGGATTCGTTGTCCCATACCAGCGCCTTGGGCACCCGGCCCCAGCCGATGATCAGGCGCCAGTGCCCGGCCAGCAGGTCCGGCGACTGCCGGCAGGGCAGCATCACCGCAGTGATCATGCGCGAGTAGCCGGAGACCACCACCAGCACCGGCGGCCGCCCGGACTGCCCGAACCCCAACGGGACGTCGACCGGCGGGAACCACAGATCGCACTGCGCCAGCTCGCCAGGCTGATACTCGGTCCGCGATGCCGGATCCGGCGGCCGATACAACGGTCTGAGCTGGTTCACCCGTTCGAAGAACACAGTTTTGCCACGAGTCCAGCCCACCCGTTCCATGATCACACTGGTCGGCATCTCCGGGAACTCCGCCAAAAGCGCCCGGATCCGCGGCTCGACCGCATCCACGATCGACCCCTTACCCGCCCGCACATACCGAGGCGCCTCATGCGAGGCCAGCGCCTTGCGCACAGTGTTCCTCGAGATCCCGAGCCTGCGGGTGATCGCCTTGATCGACATCCCCTCAGCCCGGTGCAGCCGGCGGATCTCCGCCCAGTCCTCCACGCTGATCACTCCCTCACGATCACCGAGGGGGTCAGAATTCGCCCGGAACCAGACGGTCAGTATTCAAGCGGAACCGACAGTCTCGCCCGGCGGCCACGGACCCCTACCTGCCGCCCGGCTGAGCGAGGAACCAGTCGCCACCTGGGTGCGCCGAATTGCGTTCGGCGACCGCGCGACAAGGTTGCGGTGAAGTCGTCGGGCGGCGAGCTGGTGTCGCTGAGCTGTCACTCGATTGGTCCACGGAGAGGCGGTCTGCAAAATCCTTGGGATCGGCGTGCCGAGGACGCCGCCGCGGTCCGTCCGTGCTTGTTTGAGGCTTCCTTGCCGACACCCGCATACACATGGGGCACGCTTCAGTAGAATGACGTCACGCGTCAATGTTGACGAAATTCGTCAGTTGTGGCGTAGAGTGTCATACATGGCAGGAATGGATATCTTCGATCACATCGCTGCGTTGGCCTACCCCATGCCGACGGACGCGGCGCAGTGTGACCCGCCCGACTTGATCGCTGACGCCCAGAACCACGTGCGGGAGCTGCGCGAGGACTACGCCCACAACTTGCGAGGGGCCTGGGAGGCCGAGGACTGGGACCCGCTGCTGACCGAGATTGAGCGGGTGCGGCGCCAGCGGGACGAGGTCGATCGCCAGCTGCGGCAGCTGATCGCCTACGGCCGCGAGTTCGTCGGTCCGCGGCCTTATCCGCTTGCGACCCTGGCCAAGGCGGCGGGCCTGGGCTCGCACTCCTCGGCGCGCACCTTCTACGGCGAGGACGAGGTTGCGGCGGTCGCTGCGGTCACCGGGGCCAAGCGCACCGGTCACAGCCGCAGCTGACCGGCAACACCCCGAAGCCCCCGCCGTGGCGGAGGCTTCGGGGTGTTTCGGCAGGCGGTCTGCCTACCGCCGGCGGTATGTGCGCACCTTGTCCTCGAGTTCCTCGTAGAGCGTGTGGCGCAGGCTGGCGCCGTTGCGGGATGGTTTGGGGCCCAGCGCGACGACCAGGTCGGTGACCTCGTACATGGCCCGGTAGGCCAGCAGCAGCGTGGCGGTGTTGACCCATTTTTCGGTCCGGGTCGCAGGTGGCGTGGGCCCGAGGACCGTGGTGAACCACGGTGGCAGCGCGGCTCCGCTGTCGATGGCCTTGCTTATACGGTTGCGCAGTGCTCTGCACAGCCGGAACCAGTCCTGCTTGCCCGCGTCGATCTCCGCGCCGTGCTTGGCGCGTTTCTTCGCATCCGCGGCCAACGTGGCCCGGTCGTCCTCGATCGCCTGGCAGCGATGTGGTGTGACGAAGCGGCGGCTGGTCTCGACCTGGGTCTTGGCCTGCGTGTAGCGGGCCCGGGCGGCCTGGTGCTCGGCGGTGCGTGGGTCTCGCTTGGCCAGGTCGGCCAGTTCCGCGATCGCTTCGACCAGGGTGCTTTCGTTGTCGGCGAGTTCCTGGACCTGGCTTTCGAAGGTCGAGATCGAGTTCTGCTTGTACTTGCGGGCGTACTCGGGCAGCAGCTCTCGCTCGAGTTCCTTGGCGCGGCGGGCGCTGCGGGCCAGCCGCCGTTCGGTGGGGGTTCGGGTATTGAGGTCGGCGCGGTTGGTGCTGGTGGTCAGCGCGCGCCGTTCCAGGACCGCGATCTGGTCTGCCAGCTGTTGCAGCTGGTCGTCGAGCTTGTCCAGCCGCTGTTCCAGCTGGTTGTTCTCGGTCTCGGCGCTCTCAACCCGGTCGTTGATCTCCGTGTGGTGCTGTCGGACGGTGGAGCTGACCTCGTCGATTTCGTTTTGGATCGTCTGCAGGCTGGTGGAGACGTCGTCGAAGTCCTCAACGTTGTGGAACACCCAGCGGCCTTTCTGCTTGATGCGGGAAGCGGACGGCGGCAGTACCCGGGTTGCTCACGCGGCCGTGGAGCTGGCCGCTTCTGTTGAGGGCGGCGGGTTCAGTGGCTGGAGAGTCACCAGGAACGCCGGGGCTCCGGTGGCCAGCAGCGTCAGCCAGCCGAACCAGCTGCCGGTCCAGCCCCAGGCCAGCGCCACGAAGGCCACGGCCGAGAGCGCGCCGCAGATCGCGGCGGCCCATCGCGATGTCGGTGAGGGCACCTTCGGCCCGTTCGCCGTGTGCACCTCGGTCTCCTCGGCTCCGGCGAACAGCAGGAAGCCCAGCAGCAGCGATACCAGGCTGCCCAGGATCGCGATCCCGGGCGTCGATCCCCAGAACACGGTCGCGGTCACCAGCAACCCGGCGGCCGCGCAGATTCCCGCCGCCGTCAGCATCGCTGGTTTGACGCGCAACACCTTGGCCTGTGCGGCCGCTTTGGCCTGCTGCCGTGCGTATTCCGGCAGCGAGTCGTCGAAGGCCAGCAGCTGCTCGGTCAGCCCGATCAAAGCCTCCACGGACGCGGTTCGCGCCTCCTGATCCTCGGCCTGGTCGAAATCGGCCAGTTCACGCCGCATCTGGGTCCGGATCTGGTTCAAACGCTCGACGAGCTGCACGCACCCTCATTTCTGTCGACCAGCAACTCCACCTGCACACCCCAGGGCGCGGCGCGACGATGCGGCCGCGCCCCGGGAGGGCGGTCATGATCAGGCCGCAGCGGCCTGCCAATGAGTGACGTACTTGGCGGCTTCGCCGGCCAGCACCGCGTCGAGGTCGTCGCGGTTGGTGTTGCTGCGCAATCGCAGCGGCGCGGCCCGGCGCAGGTCGAGCACGACCGGGATCGCGCCCGGCAGCAGCTCGTTCATGTGCAGCTCCAGCATCCGCAGCGCGAGGTTCGCCGCGTCCCGGCCCAGTTTGGGTTCCTTGAGGTAGGGCAGCACGACCTCGGTCTTGCCGTCGCGGTACCGAAGCCCCAGCACCCCGCTGCCGGGCTCACGGCTGCCGAGGATGCGCACCGCGAGCTCCGCGCGCACCCACTCGGTCGAGGCCACCGGCACACCGCTGGCCTTGGTCTTCGACCACCACCGGCCGAACCCGCTCTGCAGCTCCTCGTAGTGCCGTCGCTGCTCAGGCCGGGACCGCTTCACGACCTCGGCGATGACCCGCGCTGGGTCGGTCGAGTTCACCGCCCGCCGCAGCCCGGCCGACAACGGCCCGTAGAACGACGATCCCTGGCTGTCGGGATCGAGGTACATCCGCCGCTGGGACTTCACGATCGCCACGCAGCCCCGCGGGGTGCTACGCACGTAGTCCAGGAACGGCCCCAGGCCAATACGAACGCTGTCCATGCACGTCCTCTCGGTTCGGTTGTCGAGAGGTAGCACCTCAACCAGGGGAGTGAACTCCGTTACTTCGGTCTTGACAGGTTTCCGGCGTTCACCCTAATGTCTGAGTTGTTCAAGTTCAGTAGCGTGGTGAGGTGTACCTATCGGGACACAACGTGCCCGGCGGTCAGACTAGCATCGATCACCAAAAACTCGATCACTCCCGTCGGTGATCTAGGTCACAGATGCGAAAACCCCTGGTCAGGTAGCCGGGGGTTTTTTGTTCGCCCAGACCAGACGGCCGAGTCGGCCAAGACCTTCTCGGCATCGACCGGCTTACGGCTCTGCGGTGCGCAGCGGCCCGGCGTCCTCCGGCGCCCACAGCTCGGCCCGCCTTCGGCGCTGTGCGTAGATCTCATCTGCCAGCGCGCGGAACTCGTCTTCGGTCCACGGAGTCCCGTGCTGCTTGCGTCGGTAGGACAGGCGGGTGTGCGCGGTCATGCACGCCTGGCACTGCCGGCGCCCGCGCTGCTGCTAGCGGTGGGCAGCAGTTACCGGTGCGCTGGTCTCCTCGTCGTCCGTGTGGGTCTTCAGGCACGTCACGCCGCCAGGGGGGTTCGGTGACTGCGTCCACGGCCTTGCGCGGGTCGAGGAGGGGCGAGCTCCTCGTCGACCAGTACCAGTCAAACGTCCCTTTTCTCGACACGTTCGGGAGCTATCCGAGCCAGCACCCTGATCGATCGTCTGAAGCCTGCTAGTCCAGTGCCATGCTTCAGAAACTGGTGATCAAGACCAGTTCAGACGGGGGAGCCGCGGACTCTGGTCCCAGCGCTCGTTCGGCGACATCGTCCCCTGCACGGACTCCGATCCACTACCTGTTCTCGTGTCGGCTGAGAATCTGGTGTGCCTGCTGCGCCCTGGTGACGACTTCAGACCACTGTGGATGTTCGAGGTACTGGCCATCGCTGGCGTCGCCTAGCTCACCGATGAGTGGGTCGAGTACCTCGCCGAGTGCCTTGATTGCTTCCACCTCGCTGGAGTGGAGAACAACACCGACTCGTTGCTCCGGTTCGGGAAGCACGCACGTGTCGTCGAAGAGGATGTGCACGTTTGTGGTGAGGTCGTCGTAGAACCCGTCTTGGGGGTACTCATGGCGGATCCAGACACGGCGCTGGTAGTCCAGGTCGGACAGCGACCGGACTGCGTCGATGACTTCTGCTCGCATCTCGGGGTAGCGGATCGACTCTACGGGTGGTTCCACGATTTCCACTGCTTCCACTCGCTCAACGGGATGTGCGCTTCTTCGGGGTTCTGCTTGACGGAACCCGAGATTGGTTCGCCGTCGCGGCCGATTACTTTTCCGTGCTCTCTGACGATCACGTGGTCGACCTGCTGCGTGGGTTGGGAGTTGTTCGGATTGCCTTGGTCGATCCTAACTCCGTTGCCAGGATCGTTGGGATCCTGCCAACGCTGCCCGACGCCTTTCTTCGTGGCGCTGCCGTCACCCCACTCCGCGGGGAGCTTCTCCTGCACCGCAGGGTCCTCCCACGGAAGAGCTGGCGCGGGCGCGGGTTCGGCGTCATGGGTATCGATGACTTCGACGGAGTCGTCACCTGCGGATTCGGCGGCGAGCCCGGCCATTGAGACCCCCATCGCGCCAATGCCGGCAACCAGGCCAGCTGTCGAGGCAGCGCCAAGCGGAATGCCGCCGACCGCGCCGACACCAGTGGCATCCAAGGCGACGCCGACGGTCTCGCCCGCCGCACTGACCACGGTGAGCGCTGCACCTACCGCCAGGGCAGCGACCATTTCGGGGTGGTGAATGGCGGCGTTGCCGAAAGAGGCAAGCCCGTTGACCACGTTCGCGGCAGCATCGCCGATCGCTTCCCCTGCCTGCGCGAGCCAACCTCGCTCTTCGGGTGCGTTGTCCCGCGCACGGCCGACGACGTCGGCCGTGCGCTCTCCGGCCGCTGCAAGCTGGCCGCGGGCGCGCTGCAAGATCTCCCTGGCGGCTTGGCGCTTCGCTTCGCCAGGATCGTGGAAGGCCACCTCAGTAGCTGCTGCTCCAGGCGGTGCGTGCCGCTCGACTTGCTCTATTGCTCGGGCGTGGTCGGCTTTGGCCTGCTTGGTCGCGGCTTCGCCGTCGTTCCACAGTCGGATCGCTTCGGCAGCTTGTCCTTGCGCCCAGGCCAGTGTCTCGCAGAACTGCTCTAGTGCCCCCGCCGAGTGCTGGAAGCAGTCACCAGCTTTCAGCCACTTGATAGGTTCGCCCTCGAATGCGGACCGGAACTGCTCTGCGGCTTCACCCTCCCAGCCCTCCGAGCTGTCGATGCGTTTGAGTCCTTCTCCCGCCTCTTGCAGAGTGTTGCCGTAGCGGCGCATTGACGCTGCGGTAACGCGAACAGCGTCAGCGTTGCCAGGTATCAGGGCGTTCGGGTCGTTCGTGGTTCCGAGTTCAGCAGCCATCACTGCGCCGCCGGGTCGTCGCCACCGGACCGTTGCACAATGCCCTCGAAATGGGCTCGGGCAGCTTCGTCGGTCTGCAGGTAAACCTTCGCGCAGCCGTCGAGCCGGGCAGAGACTTCTCTGGCGTCGTCGGCTAGATTCGTCACGCCTTTGTTCCAACGATTGCAGAATTCGCCGACGGTGGTTGCCAATCGATCATGGCCGAACGCGTCAGCGGGGCAGTCGATATCGCTGACCTTGCGGTCGTTCATCGAGTCGATGGTGTCGCGCACACCTTTCGATGCGCTGGTCAAGGCAGTCAAGTCGACGCGAAAGCCGTCCACCAAGCAGCTCCGTTCTCGGATCGTCTGCAGACCACGACAGAAACTCATGACGTGCCCGAGTGATATGAGGTTGATTGAGGATCGTTCCCGCGAATGGCGCAGTCCGCGATGTCGCTTTTGCGTCGAGTAGCGTGAGGAAGACCTCTGGGCCGTCCGTGGGGCTCGACAGCGCCGCGAACCCCTGTCGTGGCTGCGGCAATCGGCCGCGTCCGTCGCCACAGCGGTGTGGAGATCCCGGCTCCTCCACCATGTTTCCGGGTATCCGGCGGGAAACCCCTGTGCTGCACTGTTCGTTCACTTCCGCGGTTCAACGAGATCCGGATCTGCGCCAGTTCTTTGGTGATCTCGTCATCCAGCCGGGTGATCATACTGGGTGGGAGCTGCTGCGCTGCTCTTCGGAGCGCGCTAGCCGTGGCCTGTACCGTACTCATCGCTGGTCGATCACCACCGTAGGCGCACCCTCCATGTCATGCCCTTTCCTGGTTCTTCGTTGACCTGATCACTTGGGCCACGGTGATCTCGTTGGCTATCCACTGACGCATCACCCAGTCGCCAGGAGGGGTCAGCGGCGGTTCCCGCCTTATCGCCGGGAGCGGCCTGGTCCGCCAATACGCGAGCGCGAGCGCCCGGCGTTCGTGGTCATCGATCACTGAGATCGAGTCCGTGTTCCCGCAGCGCCCGCTCGAAGCGGGTACGGGAGAGCTCCCATGTCCGCTGGATCCACGCCCAGATGTGTCTGATCACCGTGGTCCCCGCACGAAGTTCAGATGCCTGACGTGGGTGCGGGTTCCGTCGCGCTCGAATGCCTCGGCTAGCCGTCGGGCGATCGCCACGCTGCGGTCGTGACCGCCTTGACATCCTATTGCCGCGGTCACCAGCCGACCGCCCCGGAGTTCGGTGCCGTCGAGTATTCCTCTGAGGACAACGCGTAGCCCGTCGAACCACGTTGTTACACAGGGCTGGGCGAACACCCATTCCTGCACGGGAATGTCCAACCCGGTTAGGTCGTGGAACTCCGGGATATGAAAAGGGTTGGGGATCCAGCGGACGTTGATGGCCAGGTCGGCCGGCGGCGGGGTGGTGCGGTTGTAGCCCCAGGTGAGGACCTCCAACACTGCCGGGCTCACGAGGCCACCGTCACGGCCCGCGTTACCAGCTCCCGGTATGGGAGTTCGATCATCGGCAGCTCATCGAGCTGCAGGTGGCGTTCCACATTGGCCACGACGCCGCGGGCGTCTGCATCATCGAGCGCGACCTCGACTGCCACGAAGGTGCCGACCCCGGAAATCTGGTCGATGACGACCCTGGCGTCCTCCAGCGCCAGGTGTTTGAAGATCGCGCGGGTCTTGACCACGCGCACCTGCCCGACCGCGCCGATTGCCTTTAGCAGCGCAGCGGCTTCTCCTGCCTGGGTGATGTCGGCGAGCATGACCTGGATCTCGCGCGTGGAGCCAGGGGTGGCGGTGTAGGCGATCTCGGCGGCGTTGTCGCGCTCGCGGATGCGCACCCACACATTCGGCTGTGAGTAGTAGATGTCGGTCTCTACTGCCGGCTCGGCGGAGCAGTAGTAGCCCGCCATTGCCAGCCTGCTGCGCAACTCGGATTCGGCTTCACTGGTCAACTTCCGCTTGCGGTTGATCTCAGGCAGAGTTGCCATGTCCATCCTTTCGGTTTGAGGAGCAGAGTGCGACCGCACGTCATACGGGCTCCGTAATGACGTCCTCGACGGCGCAGGAACAACCTGAGACGGGAACATGAGCGGGAGCACCACCTGGTGCGTGCTGTGATGTGGTGCCCGCGGCGCACAGATTCACTCCGGTCCCGGTGAGGAACCCGCAGCAGGGCGTCACCTTGCTGGAATCACGTTCTCATCTCATGTACTGCGCGAGGATCATGAAGCCCTCGAAGATGCCCAGCATCACCATGCAGCCGAGAAGGCAGCCTCGAGGGCCAACAGGTTTGTCGTCGTGGACGAGAAGAATCCAGTTAACGTCGCCCAACGCCGGACTCCTCCAATGTTCGTCGCCACCGCGCGGGCGGACCTTTGTGCTACTCACGTAGCCGTGTGGTCACTCGCGCTGTCACGGTGCGATCACCACCCGGTCTGCGTCGTTTTGCATCGTTTCCGCCGCGAGGTCCAGGTGTTTGATGCAGACCGTCGTTCCGGTACGTCGGATGGCTGCGCCGACCAACTCGGCGAGAGCGACCGACTGACCGTGTCCGGTGGTGCATCCGAATGCCCACGTGAGTGCGCGCGAGTCGCGCGACTCTGCATCGGCGAGCTGAGGGCCGAGGGTATCGAGAAGGCCGTCGAACCACGAGTCCAGCTCGGCGAGCACCCACTTCTGGACGGACTCGTCCAGTCCGGAGAGACCCCGGAATTCGGTGATACGAAGCGGGTTTGGCGCGCTACGCACGTCAAGAGAGAAGTTCGCCGGTGGCGGGACCCGTTGGCTGTAGCCGAAGCTCAACAGAAGCACGATCGGCGGGATCACTGCGTGAGCTCTCGTACCGCCACGGAACGGGCGGGATTGCACTGGCCAATCGGACATGTGGACTCCTTCAGGGTTCTAGGATCAGGTTTCGGTCAAGCGTTGCTGAGGGTGCAGAGATCGGGGCGTGGCCGTTCTTCAGAGTCTCGGTTGTCGCGTGGAGAACAGAAGTGTGGGTACCTACTGGTTGGCGGCACGGCATTCCAACCGCTCCGCGTCGGGAAGGAGCGTGCGTTCGCCTCCTCAGCGGTCCAGCCGCGGCGCCAGAAGTCCGTCAACACCCTTGTTCACGGTCTCCCGCCGCGCATCAACGTGCTGTGCGAGTCCTTCTGCCGCAGGGAGCGCGTGACCCGCAGATGGCCGTCTTCCCAGGTGCCGAAACGCTGCGCGAGCCGTAGCAGCGTCGTGACGACACGTCCCGGCACGCTGGCGAAAACCAAGCCGTCCAGCATGTCGTGGCCCTCACGCAGCCGGCGGGCTACTACCCGCAGCAGCTGCTCGGCGATCTCTGGCCGAGTGGTCATCCACTGTCGAAGCGTCGCGCGGTCCATACTCCAGGCACGCACTTCAGTGAGAGCGGTCGCCGTCGAGGCCAGTGGCCGTCAGCGAACTACGACCCGTAAGGGCGCGTTGGCTGCTGGACGCTTGTCTCGTCCGTCACCGCTCCTGCGGTGGAGTTATGACGGCTTCGCGGCCGGCGGAGCGCCGTGAGGATCGCTCCTCAGCGATTGCAGCAAGAATCTTATGCAGCCGGATAGCGAAGAGATAGTTGCCTCCGAGATCAGCGGCCACGTAGCTGACCCCGACAATGACGGCGACTGATGTGGGAGCCCAGGTTGAGATCACCGCGATCATCACGATGCCGTAGGCAGCAGCACACGCGCGCTGGATGATCCAGTGTGGACTGGTGATTTCGGCGCGGGCGCTTCGGGGATCGCGGGGCAAGCTTTCGGTCATCCCCTCGAAGTAAGCCTGATCGCCATCCTTGCCGTCGCGTTCCGCGGCTGCGCGCGCGGCGCGACCGCTGACGACGCGAGTGACCAAGCTTCCGGCTCGGAGAATGATGTCGAATGAGAGGAAAAGCCCTCCGATCCACGCATGGTGGGCGGCGGTGGAGAGTCCGAGGATCATCGCGGTCGCTCCGATGATCCACAAGATGGTCAGACTCAGGGCATGCAATCCCACGGTTACCAGTCCTGGCTGGGGTTCGTGCTGTTCGGTTTCTTTCACTGTACCTTTGTTTTTCGTGTTGATGGTGTGGAGTGCTGGCTGCCGCCACGCCGTTGTGGCAGCCAGCCGACCGCACCCCGCTACTCGATAGCCTTTATGAGGCGCTGCCATCAATGATCGACTGCCGCCCGCTGCGACTAGATCGCCTGGGCATGCCGTGCCGACTTACCGGCGGCAGCAGTCCGGCCAGGGAAGTCCGCTGTCCGGTTTGCGACACCAAACTTCGTGTGGGTTTGAGCCGCGGAACTGGACCTTGGCACGCCGACCGATCGGGACACCGATCCGGTTCACGCCGGAGATATGCAGCCTTGCTCGGGCTTCGTGTGCAGACATCCCGAGCTGCGCCGCGATTCCTGCTACTGGTACACCCTTCTGCCACTTTCGAAACACCCTCTCGTTTAAGGGCCATTCTTGATCGCTGTCGAGCCTTTTGCCGTGGGAGCGGATCTCAATTCCCGCGGCTATCAGACGCAGGCGTACGGCGCTGGCGCTGATGCCAACACGGTTCCCCACTTTTCGCTGCGACATTTTCCTGGTCACATAAAGTTCGATGATGGTGCGGGTCGAGACGTCATTTCGGATCATGACTGGTGATTGCGTGAAGGATGTACAGGTCGCTCCACCTTCGTCCGGCACGAGTCGAAGATGATGGATGAACACCCCGGCTCCAGGGGGACGCGGCGCAGCGGCGAGGTGCTCGGCGACGGCACGGCCGCGTCTGTCGGAGCAGCCGATGGCGACCCGCAGCATCTGCCCGCGCCGAATCCGAAGCTGATCACCACAAAGGGTGACGGAGAGGGCGTGCTTTGATCGCTCTGCCGGATGGTCATGTTGGCCTTTCTCGATGATGATTTCTGGGGCAGGAGCGGGATTAGAGGGCGTCCAGGGCGGCGGAAGCCGGGCTCGGCAGCCTGCGCTCAGTCGAGCGCAATCGCCGTCGGCGTTTCGTTGGCAGGTTCTCACCTCAGTAGCTGTTCGAGGCGCCGCGTGATCTCGCGGGCCGTCACGATCACAACGTCGGCAGCCTGGGTAGCTGCCACTTCCACGACCTCACCATTGGTGTCCCTGTCCAGGCCTAAGGGGTCCTTGCATAATGATCTTTGTCTGGCATGGTGGTGGCTGGAGTTGATCACGTTTCGATCGTTGGGAGCGTGGGATGGCTCGCCCGAAGCCGT